>CAXTUT010000001.1:0-48413 GCA_964247465.1 uncultured Caulobacteraceae bacterium
CAGGATGCCGAGGCGGCGGGCGCAGTCTTCCTGCGTCATCGTCCCGGCGGCGCAGTCACCACTCCACCCCTAATTTCCGATAATACATCTTCTGCGCATTTCCTCCTTCGCCTGCTGGCGATCTGTGGGGTCACGGATCTGTCCTCGGCTCACGCCAGACGCCGCTCGCCCCTTTTCACGCAGACGGCTTAGGTTTCCTGCGTCGACAAGACGGCGGCGGCGGCGCATCGGTCATGGCTCCGGCTGTCCCGTCGTGGCGAACGCGTCGGATCAGGATGTCCCTTGACCTCGACCACCCCTTCGCCAGCCCTCACCCACCTGCAGCGCCTTGAAGCCGAAAGCATCCACATCCTGCGTGAGGTGGTGGCCGAGACCGAGCGCCCGGTGATGCTCTACTCGGTTGGCAAGGACAGCGCGGTCATGCTGCACCTGGCGCGGAAGGCCTTCTATCCATCCGCACCGCCCTTTCCGCTGCTGCACGTGGACACCACGTGGAAGTTTCGGGCCATGTACGAGATGCGCGACCGGATCGCGGCGCAGAGCGGCATGCAACTGCTCGTGCACCAGAACCCCGAGGCCAAGGCGCGCGGCGTCAATCCCTTCGACCACGGCGCCCTGCACACCGACATGTGGAAGACGGAGGGGCTGAAGCAGGCGCTGGACCAGCACGGCTTCGACGCCGCGTTCGGCGGAGCGCGGCGCGACGAGGAGAAGTCGCGCGCCAAGGAGCGCATCTTCTCCATCCGGTCGGCCAATCACCGCTGGGATCCCAAGACCCAGCGTCCGGAGCTCTGGCGGCTCTACAACACGCGAAAGGCCAAGGGCGAGAGCCTGCGGGTGTTCCCGATTTCCAACTGGACCGAACTCGACGTCTGGCAATACATCCATCTGGAAGACGTCCCTATCGTGCCGCTCTATTTTGCGGCCATGCGGCCCACGGTCGTGCGCGACGGCCTGATCCTGATGGTGGACGACCACCGCTTCCGGCTTAAGCCCGGCGAGACGCCGGTGCAGCGCTCCATCCGTTTCCGCACGCTGGGCGACTATCCCCTGACCGGAGCGGTGGAGTCCAAGGCCGCCACCCTGCCGCAGGTCATCCAGGAGATGCTGCTGACCACCACCAGCGAGCGCCAGGGCCGCGCCATCGACCACGACCAGGCGGCGTCGATGGAGAAGAAGAAACAGGCGGGCTACTTCTGATGACGGCTCTGGACCAGGCCCCGGTGGCGGCGAGCGAGGCCGGCGAGGCGCTAAACGCTTATGAGACCGACGCCCTGATCGCCCAGGACATCGACGCCTACCTGGATCGCCACCAGCACAAGTCGCTGCTGCGCTTCATCACCTGCGGATCGGTGGACGACGGCAAGTCGACCCTGATCGGGCGGCTGCTCTATGACTCCAAGATGATCTTCGAGGACCAGCTTGCGGCGCTGCAGGCGGACAGCCGGCGCATCGGCACCCAGGGCCAGGAGATCGACTTCGCCCTGCTCGTCGACGGTCTGGCGGCGGAGCGCGAACAGGGCATCACCATCGACGTCGCCTACCGCTTCTTCGCCACCGACAGGCGCAAGTTCATCGTCGCCGACACGCCCGGCCATGAGCAATACACCCGCAACATGGTCACCGGCGCCTCCACCGCCGATCTGGCCGTCATCCTGATCGACGCGCGCAAGGGTGTGCTGACGCAGACGCGGCGTCACAGCTATCTGGCGCATCTGCTGGGCATCCGGCGCTTCGTCCTGGCGGTGAACAAGATGGACCTGATCGGCTACGACCAGGCGCGCTTTGAGGAGATCGTCTCCCAATACCGCGCCTTCGCCAGCTCCATCGGCATCGAGGCGGTCACGCCCCTGCCGATCTCCGGCTTCAGGGGCGACAACGTCGCGTCGCGCTCGGCGAACACGCCCTGGTACGACGGGCCGACACTGGTCGAGCACCTGGAGACGGTAGCCCTCGAGGACGGCGGCGACGCGGCCGGACCGTTCCGCATGCCCGTCCAGTGGGTGAACCGCCCCAACCTCGACTTTCGCGGCTTCTGCGGCCTGATCAGCGCCGGCGTGGTCAAGCCGGGCGACGCTGTGCGCGTCCTGCCATCGGGTCGCACGTCCACGGTCGCACGCATCGTCACCCTGGATGGAGACCTGGAGCAGGCGGTGGCGGGACAGTCCGTCACCCTGACCCTGGCCGACGAGATCGACTGCTCGCGAGGCGATGTGATCTGCGCCGCTGATGCGCCGGTCGAACTCGCCGACCAGTTCGAGACTACGCTGATATGGATGGCGGAGGAGGCCATGCTGCCCGGCCGCGCCTATCTGATGAAGCTGGCCGCCCAGACGGTTTCGGCCACGGTGCAGGGGCCGAAATACCAGGTCAACGTCAACACCATGGAGCACCTGGCCGCCAAGACGCTTGAGCTGAACGCGGTGGGCGTGGCCAACCTGTCCACCGATCGCCTCGTGGCGTTCGAGCCCTACGCCGACAGCCGCGATCTCGGCGGCTTCATCCTGATCGACAAGATCACCAACGCCACGGTGGCCGCGGGCCTGCTGCACTTCGCCCTGCGCCGCTCGCAAAACGTCCATTGGCAAGCGACCGATCTCGGCCGCGCCCATCACGCGGCGCTGAAGAACCAAAAGCCCGCGGTGCTGTGGCTTACGGGTCTGTCGGGTGCGGGCAAGTCCACAATCGCCAATCTGGTCGAGACCAAGCTGGCGCGTATGAACCGACACACCTTCCTGCTCGACGGCGACAACGTGCGCCACGGGCTGAACAAGGACCTGGGCTTCACGGATGCGGACCGGGTGGAGAACATCCGCCGCGTCGGCGAGGTGGCCAAGCTGATGACCGATGCGGGGCTGATCGTCATCACCGCGTTTATCTCGCCCTTCCGAGCCGAACGCGACATGGTGCGCGCGATGATTCCGGACGGCGAGTTCCACGAGATCCATGTTGACACGCCCCTGGCCGAGGCGGAGCGGCGCGACGTGAAGGGCCTCTACGCCAAGGCGCGCGCCGGCCAGCTCAAGAACTTCACCGGCATAGACAGCCCCTACGAGCCGCCGGAATATCCTGAGCTGCGCATCGACACCACGGCGATGACGCCGGACGAGGCGGCTGAACTCATCGTGGACACGCTGATCCCATGATGGCGGTTTCCACGCTCGATTCCTTGGACGACGCCGCCCTGGCCACAGCCATCGCGACCGTTGCGGGCGACCTGCTGCTGACGGTGCAGCGATGCGGCCTGTTCGACGGCGCCGCGATGGGCGTGATGGGCGACTTGCTGGCCAACGACGTCATCCTCAAGGCGCTTTCGCAGCATCGCCCTGATGACCCGGTGCTCAGCGAAGAAGCCAAGGACGATCGCGTCCGATGCCGCAGCGCGCGGGTCTGGATCGTCGATCCGCTGGATGGCACGCGCGAGTTCGACGAAGGGCGCAGCGACTGGGCGGTGCACGTGGCGCTGGCTGTGGACGGACGCGCCGTCGTCGGAGCCGTCGCCCTGCCAAGTCTTGGCGTGACCCTGTCTTCAGCCGCGCCGCCTCCCCTGCCGTCGGCCAATACGCCTCCAAAGATGCTGGTCAGCCGCACGCGACCGGCGGCTGAGGCCCTGGCGGTGGCCAAGGCGCTGGGCGCCGAGCTTCTCCCCATGGGCTCCGCGGGGGCCAAGGCCATGGCCGTGGTGCGCGGCGAGGCCGACATCTACCTGCACTCCGGCGGCCAATACGAATGGGACAACTGCGCCCCCGCCGCCGTGGCGCAGGCGGCTGGCCTGCACGTCAGCCGCATCGACGGTTCGCCGCTGCGCTACAACCGCCTGGACCCGCTGCTGCCGGACCTGCTGATCTGCCGGCCTGAATACGCCGGTCCGGCGCTCGCGGAGGTCGCGCGGCTGACGTCCGCTTAGCCTGCCGCGGCGAACGCCGGAGACAGCCGGGCGGCCTTCAGGTTCTCCGCCACCAGAAACGCCAGCTCCAGCGCCTGATCCGCGTTCAGCCGTGGGTCGCAATGAGTGTGATAGCGGTGGGACAGCTCGTCCTCCGCCACCGCGCGCGCGCCGCCCAGGCATTCGGTGACGTTCTGGCCGGTCATCTCCAGGTGCAGGCCGCCAGGGTGCACGCCCTCGGCGCGGGCGATCTCCACGAAGGCGCGCACCTCCTTCAGGATGCGGTCGAAGGGACGCGTCTTGAAGCCGTTGGCGGCCTTGAGCGTGTTGCCGTGCATGGGATCGATGGACCAGACGACTTTCCGCCCGGCGCGTGCGGTGGCGCGCATCAGGGCGGGCAGCCGCGCCTCGACCTTGTCGGCGCCGAAGCGGCCGATCACCGTCAGCCGCCCCGCTTCGTCCTGCGGGTTCAGCGCATCGATCAGGCGCAGCAGCTCGTCAGGCTCCATCGACGGCCCGCACTTGCAGCCGATGGGGTTCTTGATGCCCTTCATGAACTCGACATGCGCGCCGTCCAGCCCGCGCGTGCGCTCGCCGATCCACAGCATGTGGGCGGAGGTGTCGAACCACTCCCCGCCCTGGCTGTCGACCCGGGTCATGGCCTCCTCGAAACCGAGCAGCAGCGCCTCGTGACTTGTGAACACCTCTACCCGCTTCAGGTCCGGGTGGGTGTCAGGCGTCACCCCGACGGCGGCCATGAAGGTCAGCGCCTCGCTGATCTTGTCGGTCAGCTCACGGTAGCGGGCCCCCAGTGGACTGTCGTCGATGAAGCCTTGGGTCCAATTATGGATGTTGTAGAGGTCCGCATACCCTCCCCCCGCATAGGCGCGCAGCAGGTTCAGGGTCGAGGCGGACTGGCCGTAGGCCTTCACCAGCCGCTCGGGATCGGGCGTGCGCGAGGCGAGGTCGAAGTCCTGGCCGTTGATGTTGTCGCCGCGGTAGGACGGCAGGGTCACCCCGTCGATGGTTTCGATCGGCTCCGAGCGCGGCTTGGCGAACTGGCCGGCCAGGCGGCCGACCTTCACCACCGGCTTGCCGCCGGCGAAGGTCAACACCACCGCCATCTGCAGGATCAGGCGGAAGGTGTCGCGGATGTTGTCGGCGTGGAACTCGCGAAAGCTCTCCGCGCAGTCACCGCCCTGCAGCAGGAAAGCCTCGCCCTTGGCCACCTGCCCAAGCAGGCCCTTCAGCCGCCTGGCTTCGCCCGCGAACACCAGCGGCGGCATGGCGCGCAGCCGATCCTCGATCGCGAACAGCGCGTCCGCATCGGGATAGTCCGCGGGGATGTGCTTGGCGGGTTTGGCGCGCCAGCTGGCGGGGGTCCAGCGCTGCATGGAAACGGGAGCCGATCTGAAAACCTGGTGGGACGCCTGATATAGGCTTGGCGCGCCATCTGAGCAAAAGCTTACCGGATGACGCCGCGCCGCTATGATGCGATAAATCTGGCGGATGGCGCGCGCGAACTCCGCCGTCAGGTCGCCGCGAACGAGGCTCGGCTAGGGCTGCCTTCGGCTGCACGCGTCGGCAGGCTCGTCGTAATCCACTCTTGAGCCTGAACGCCGGACGCAGCTTGCGCCACGCCTACTCCGCAGCGATCAGCTCGGCGGGCGTGAACTTCTCGCGCAGGGTCACCAGCTCCTCAGCGGCGGAGGGATGGAGCGCGCAGGTGGCGTCCCACTGCGCCTTGGTCAGCCCCGCCTTCACCGCGATCGCGGCGAGCTGGATCATCTCCGGCGCGTCGGGCCCCACGATGTGGCAGCCGACGACGGCTCCGCTGTCGGGACAGACTACAAGCTTCATCAGCGTCTGTTCGTCATCGCCGGCAAAGGCGGTTCTCATGGCGCGGAAGGTGGTGCGGTAGACGTCCACCCGTCCGAGCTTGTGGCGCGCCTCGGCCTCGCTCAGGCCGACCACGCCCGTCGGCGGCTGGGAGAAGACGGCGGTGGGAACGTCGGCATGGTCGAACTTGGTCGGCCGGCCATAATAGACCGTCTCGGCGAAGGCGGCGGCTTCGCGGATGGCGACCGGCGTCAGGTTCATCCGGTCGGTGACGTCGCCTACCGCAAAGATGTGAGGCACGTTGGTCTGGGAGAACTCGTCCACGGCGATCGCACCGCCTGCGTTCAGCTTCACGCCTGCGGCTTCGAGGCCCAGCCCCTTCACGTGCGGCTCACGACCCACGGCGAACATGACCTGCTCGCTCTCGCACACCATCGAGTCGGTCAGGTGGCTGCGGAAGCCGCCGTCCACCTTCTCGATGCGTTCGTGCTGGCAGGCCAGTGCCACCTTCAGCCCGCGCTTCTTCAGTTCCCCGGCCACATGGGCGCGCACATCTTCATCAAAGCCGCGCAGCAGGTTGGAGCCGCGATAGGCCAGCGTCACGTCCACGCCGAGACCGTGGAAGATGCAGCCGAACTCCACCGCGATATAGCCGCCGCCAACGATCAGGATCGACTTCGGCAACCGCTCGAGGTGGAAGGCCTCTTCGGAGGTGATCGCCATCTCCGCGCCGGGAACGTCGTCGGGCAGGCGCGGCCGGCCTCCGGTGGCCACCAGGATGCGTTCAGCGGTGACCGTCTTGCCCAGACCGGGCATCTCAAGGGTATGAGGGTCCACGAAGCGGGCCGTCACCTGGAACAGGTCGGCGCCGGCCTTCCTCAGGTTGGCGGTGTAGGCGCCCGACAGGCGCGCGATCTCCATGTCCTTGGCGGCCAGGAAGGTCGGCCAGTCAAAGCTCAGACCCTCGCCGCCGCTCCAGCCGTAGCCCTTGGCGATCTCGAAGTCGCGCGCGAACCCGGAGGCGTAGACCATCAGCTTCTTGGGCACGCAGCCCCGGATCACACAGGTGCCGCCCACCCGATACTCCTCGGCGACGGCGACGCGTGCGCCCGTCATGGCCGCCAGCCGCGCCGCCCGCACGCCGCCCGAGCCCGCGCCGATGACGAAGAGGTCGTAGTCGTAGGCCATGGGCGTCCTCGCGCGGCCCTAAGCCGGACCCAGCGCTCTTATAGGTAAAGCCGGGCAGGGTGAGAATGCCGAAGCGGCTCAGCGATCCAATCGTCTGACGCCGTGCGCCTCCGCCACCAGCGCGGTATGCGCCAGGCCTAGGAACAAGCCGTGCTCCACCACGCCGGTGACCATCTTCAAGCCACGGGCCAGACGTACGGGATCAGCGATCTCCCCGCAGGCGAGATCGTAGACGACGTTGCCGCCGTCGGTGAAGACAGGCGCACCGTCGTGCATCCTGAGCGCCGGCGCGGCGCTGACGCCTGCGTCAAGGGCCGCCGCGGCGATCCTCACCGCCGTCGTGACGTGGCCGAACGCGACCACCTCCACCGGCAGCGGGAAGCGGCCGAGCCTTGGCGCCAGCTTGGAGGCGTCCGCAAGCGCCACGCAGCGACGCGAAGCCTCCCAGACCAGCTTCTCCCGCAGCAGCGCGCCGCCGCCGCCCTTGATGAGCGCCAGGTCGGGTCCGATCTCGTCGGCGCCGTCGAGCGTGAGGTCGATCTCACCAGCCTCTTCCAGCGTCACGAGCCGAAGGCCGACCTCTCGCGCGAGCCGCTGTGTGGCGTGCGAGGTCGCCACGCAGCGGAGGGCCAAACCCTCGCTCGAAGCGCGGCGAGCCAGGGCGCGCACCATATGCGCAGCGGTCGAGCCGGTGCCCAGGCCCACCGTCATGCCGGTCAAGACAAGCGCCGCGCCCGCCTCGCCCACCGCACGTTTCTGATCTTCTGCGCTCACGGTCGGCGGCTCCGGGCGGCGAGCTTCATGGCCCGGAAACGGGCGGCCCACCCGGGCTTGTCCACCTGCGCGCTCCGCTCCAGCGACAGGGCGTCGTCGGGAACGTCGCGGGTGATCACCGAGCCTGATCCCGTTATCGCGCCAGCGCCGATCCGCACCGGCGCCACCAGCGCGGTGTCCGATCCCACGAACGCGCCCTCCCCCACCTGCGTCCAGTGCTTGTCGAAGCCGTCGTAATTGCAGAAGATCACGCCGGCCCCGATGTTGGCTCGCGCGCCGACCTCGCCGTCGCCGAGGTAAGCGAGGTGGTTGGCCTTGGCGCCCTGTCCCACCGCCACGTTCTTCACCTCGACGAAGTTGCCGATGTGGGCGTCCTCGCCGATGTGGGCGCCGGGCCGAAGGCGCGCGTAGGGTCCCACCACCGCGCCGGCGCTGACGTCGGCGCCCTCCAGATGGCTGAAGGCGCGGATCGAGGCGCCGCTTCGAACCACCACGCCGGATCCGAACACCACGTAGGGTTCCACCGTGGCGCCACCCTCAACCACCGTATCGTGCGAGAAGATCACCGTCTGCGGCGCGGCCATGGCCACGCCTTCGGCGAGAGCGCGGTCGCGACGGTCGCGCTGCCACTGCGCTTCGGCGCAGGCGAGTTCGGCTTGAGAGTTGACGCCGAGAACCCTCGCTTCATCCGCCAGGACCACAGCCACGCTCAGAGCCCGACTCCGAGCTAGGCCGACCACGTCGGTCAGGTAGTATTCGCCCTTCGCATTGGCGTTCGTCACGGACGTAAGAAGTCCAAAGAGGAGACTAGCCTGACCGCATATCACGCCCGAATTACATAGACTTATGGCAAGTTCCTCAGCGGTCGCGTCCTTGGCTTCCACAATGCGGTCGAGGCCGCCGTCCGGTCCCAGCACCAGCCGTCCGTAGGCGCCAGGCTCTGCCGCCTCGAAGCCAAGAACGGCCAGCGCCACCCCCGTACCCAGCGTGCTGAGGAGAGCGGCGACCACGCCCGCATTCAGCAGCGGCGTATCCGCATAAGTGACGACCAACTCACCTTGGAAATTGGCTAAGGCGGCTTCGGCCGCGCGGACCGCGTGGCCGGTCCCGAGGGGAGGATCCTGGATGGCGACGGCGTCCTCGCCCAACCGGGCTCGAACGTGGGCCGCCACCTGAGGAGCATGGGGGCCGGCGACCACTACGATGCGGTCTGCGTCGAGATGCTCAGCCGTGTCGATGGCGAGGTCGAGCAGCGTGCGGCCGGCCAAACGATGCAGGACCTTCGGCGTGGGAGACCGCATGCGCGTGCCCTGCCCGGCGGCCAGGATGACCATAGCGCGTGAAGGCGACGGAACGGGATCGGCCAAGGGCGGCTCCTTGAAGACGCGAGCCGCGACCCGGCTTGTGCGCCCGGGCGATCTAGCCCAAAGCCCGCCGGCTTTCGACCTCCACATGCGAGACCGCCTCATGTCAGCGCCCGCAGCGCCGCCTGCCCGTCCACCCGTCGCCGCGCTTGCGGTGGGGAGCCTGGCGGGGACGACGATCGCCTTCGATCTCGACGGCACCCTGGTCGATACGGCGCCCGATCTGGTCGGCGCCTTGAACGTAGTGCTGGGCGAACGCGGACTTGCGCCAGCCCCGCGGGACGCAGCGGGCTTCCTGGTCGGCAAGGGCGCGCGCGCCCTGATCGCTCGTGGCTTCGCGCTCGCCGGCGAACCGCTGGACGACACGGAGGTCGGCGGACTGGTCGAACGGTTCGTCGAAGCCTACCGCGCGCGGATCGCCAGCGAAAGCCAGCCCTTCGAGGGCCTTTGCGACGCTCTGACAGACCTCGCCGATGCGGGCGCGCGGCTCTGCGTGTGCACCAACAAGCGGACCGACCTGTCGCTCGCCCTTCTGGATGCGCTGGGTCTCACTTCGCGCTTCGTCTCGATCACCGGATCGGACAGGGCGCCCAAGCCAAAGCCGGACGCCAGCCACTTCCTGGCCGCCATCGCCCAGGCCGACGGCGACCCCCGGCGCGCCCTGATGGTGGGCGACAGCGACAACGACGTCCTGTCCGCCCACCGCGCCGGCGCGCCTGTGGTGGTGGTGAGCTTCGGCTACACCGACGTTCCAGCTTCGGAACTGGGCGCGGACGCGTTGATCACCCACTTCGCCCAACTGCCCGCTACGGCCCTTCGCTTGCTCGCGTCCGGCGAGCCCTTGCCGCTCGTTGGGGCCTCCGCTATAGCGACGCCTTCCTGACGCACCGGCCTCTTCGGCCCGGCGGACGCGTAGCTCAGCGGGAGAGCATCGCCTTCACACGGCGGGGGTCGTAGGTTCAATCCCTACCGCGTCCACCACGGCCCTGGTCGTAGGCCTTCTCGTCGCTCACGCCAGGACGGCCGCGACAAAGCCCGCGGCGGCCAGGGCGACCAGCGTCTTCTTCACCGCATAATACCGCCGGCGATCACGCGCCTTCCGCCGCTTGCCAAACTGCAGCAGCCCGTTCAGTCGGCCATAGAGCCGGTTCAGCGCGCCGACCGGCTTGCCGTTCTGGGTCGCCGTCGCCGCCATCAGGGTGCGCATGAGTTCGTGCTAGCCGGCTGCAACCCAGGACGTTGACCTGGACGGCGCCGGCGGACTAGCTGCGATGGCAGGCGTCCCACCGCCCTGCCGGAGTTCGCCCGTGCTTATCGTCCACCATCTCAACAACTCGCGATCCCAGCGCGTCCTGTGGCTGCTGGAGGAGCTGGACGTCCCCTACGAGGTGAAACGCTACGAGCGCAACGCCGAAACCATGCTTGCGCCGCCGGAGCTGAAGCAGGTCCATCCCCTCGGCAAGAGTCCAGTCATTACCGACGACGGGCGCACGATCGCCGAGACGGGCCTCATCATCGAATACGTCTGCGATCGCTACGGCGCCGGTCGGCTTGCACCGGCCAAGTCGGCAGGGCCGGATAGCGCCGAACGGTTGCGGTGGCTCTACTGGCTGCACTACGCCGAAGGCTCCGCCATGCCGCCGCTGGTCATGAAGCTGGTGTTCGGCGTGATGCCGCAACGCTCGCCGGCGCTGATGCGGCCGCTCGTGGCCATGATCTCCGCCCGGGCGCAGCAGGGTTTCATCGATCCGCAGCTGAAGCTGCACATGGACTTCTGGGAGGGCGAACTGGCGGGCAGCGGCTGGTTCGCCGGGCCGGCCTTCAGCGCCGCCGACGTGACGATGAGCTTTCCCATCGAGGCCGCCGCCTCGCGGGTCGGGTTCGATACGCGCCCCAGGCTGCAGGCTTTTCTGAAGGCCATTCATGCCCGCCCCGCCTATCAGCGTGCGCTGGAGCGCGGGGGACCCTACGCCTACGCGTAAGGCCTGATCTGCGGCTCAGCTGGCGACCTTGCGTTCACCTCTGTTAGCGTCATCCGACGCCGCGTTCGGCCAAGGAGGTCTTCATGGACTATCGTCGCCTCGGCGCATCCGGTTTTTATGTCCCGGCGCTCAGCTTCGGCACCGGCACCTTCGGCGGCAAGGGAGAGTTCTTCCAGGCCTGGGGTTCGACCGACGTCGACGAGGCGCGCCGGCTGGTGGACATCTGCCTGGATGCGGGCGTCACCATGTTCGACAGCGCCGACATGTATTCGGGCGGCGCGGCGGAAGAAATCCTGGGCGAAGCGCTGAAGCGGCGTCCCCGCGACCAGGTGATCATCTCCACCAAGGCCAGCTTCCGCGTCGGCGAAGGCTCCAATGCGGTGGGCTCGTCGCGCTACCACCTCGTCGCGGCGGTGGAGCGGGCGCTAAAGCGGCTGCAGACCGACCACATCGACCTGTTCCAGCTGCACGGGTTCGACGCCATGACCCCGCCGGAAGAGGTGCTGGCCACCCTTGACCAGCTCGTGCGGGAGGGGAAGATCCGCTACACGGGCGTGTCGAACTTCTCGGGCTGGCACCTGATGAAATCCCAGGCGGTGGCCGATCGATACGGCTATCCCCGCTACGTCGCCAACCAGACCTACTATTCGCTTATCGGGCGGGAATACGAACACGAGCTGATGCCGCTAGGGCTGGACCAGGGCGTGGGGGCGGTGGTCTGGAGCCCACTCGGATGGGGCCGGCTCACCGGCAAGATCCGGCGCGGTCAGCCGCTGCCGCAGACCAGCCGCCTGCATAAGACCGCCGATGCCGGACCACCGCTCGACGACGACTATGTCTACAAGGTGGTTGACGCGCTGGACGCGGTGGCCGCCGAAGTCGGGCGCAGCGTCGCCCAGGTCGCGCTGAACTGGCTGCTGCAGCGCCCCACCGTGTCTTCGGTCATCATCGGCGCGCGCACCGAAGCGCAGCTGCGCGATAATCTGGCGGCGGTCGGCTGGACGCTGACGGCGGAGCAGGTCGCCCGCCTCGACACGGCGAGCGCGAAGCCGCCAGCTTACCCCTACTGGCACCAGGCGGGGTTTGCGGAGCGCAATCCGTCTCCGGTCGCATGACGTGAGCGCTGGCGTCCACGCCCGCCAAGGCCGCGTCACGATGTGGCCGAACTAAGACACCGTCTCGCGCCGTCGCGTCGCGTACGCGCTGATCGCCCCTCCCTGCTTGACCTATGCGACAACCGCTGGACAGTTGACCCAACAATAATGTCGGGGGGTGCTGCTTTGATCCGGATGCTCATGGCCGCGAGCGCGCTTGCAAGCGCGATGGCCGCGACGGCCGACGCCGCAACCTCGCCGAGCCCCTTTTCCGGCGAGACCGTGTTCGGCGACAGCCTGAGCGATTCGGGCAACATCTCTATCGTGGAGGGCCTGCCGCAGATCATGCGGTTCACGACCAACCCGGGCTTCACAGCGGTGGAGGACCTTGGCAACTTCTTCGGACTGGCGACCAACCCTTCGCTGCGGGGCGGCACCGACTTCGCCTTCGGGGGCGCGGGCGTGAACACCGATTCGCCCGGCACACCGTCCAGCATCCCTACCGAGACCCAGCAGATCACCGCCTATCTCGCCGCCAATCCGCAGCTCAGCGGCAGCGAACTCTACACCGTGTTCGGCGGCGCAAACGACATCTTCTACCACGGGACTGCGGTGGCGGCCGGCCAGTTCGCCCAGAACCTGGGGCTCTCCGCCAGCGCCGCCCTAGCCATCGCCCAGTCCCAAGGCGTCGCCGCACCCGAAACGGCCGCGCAGGCGTTGAGCGCCATCCAGTCCGCCGCCGGTCAGGAAGTCACCCTAATCAGCAACCTGCAGAAAGCCGGCGCACGCTACATCGTCGTCTTCAACCTGCCCAACACGAGCCTCACGCCGTCGGCTGCGGCCGGCGAACGGCTGGTCCCAGGCACGATCGCTGAGCAGTCGGTCTTGTCGAACAGCTTCAACGCAGTGCTGAACACCGGCCTGTCCAACGCCAAGATCGGCATCATCCCGGTCAACACCTTCGCCCTGTTCAACGAGGTGCTGGCCAATCCCTCAGCCTTCGGCATCCTAAACACCACCACACCCGCCTGCGCCACCGCCAGCTCCCTGAACTGTACGCCGCAAACGCTGGTGCCGGGCGCCACGCCGAGCACCTACCTGTTCGCCGACGGGGTGCATCCCACCACCAACACCCACGCCCTGTTCGCGCAGGTGGTGGAGAGCGAGATCATGGCGCCCCAGCAGGTCTCGCTGCTGGCGGAGGAGCCGCTGGCGACCTTGGAAGCGGAACGCAACGCGGTCGGCGCGCAGCTGCTGGCGGACCAGCAGGACCCCTCCCCCGGCGTGCACCTGTTCGCCAGCGGCGGCTATGTCGGCCAGCACCTCTCCAGCCAGCGCTACACCCCCTCCGCCCACGACGACGACGGCCTGATCACCGCAGGCGTCGACTTCCGGCTGAACCCGCAGACCAATATCGGGGGCGAGCTGAGCGGAGGCACGGCGAGTGAGGACCTGAACGGCCAGCTTCGCCACTTCCAGACCGACAGCCTCTCCGGCTCCATCTTCGGACAATACGTGAGAGGGGCCGCCTACGTGAGCGGCTTAGCGAGCTACGGCGACTTGAGCGTTCACGACATCCAGCGCCTATTCAAGATCGGCCCGGCGACGCGAGTGGAGAACGCCGACGTGGATGGCGAGACGTCTTCCGCCAGCTTCACCACCGGCTACTGGTTTGGTGCGCCTACCCTGCGCGTGGGTCCCTTCGTCACCGGCGCGTACGAGCGCGTCCACCTCGACTCGTACGCCGAGCGGGGGCAGGACAGCACCGCCATGACCTTCGGCGCGCAGACCCGTGAGTCGCTCATCGGCGAAGGTGGCGCGCGGGTGCAGGGCGCTGTCGCGTTCCGCGGTATCCTGCTGCGTCCCTACGCCGAGATCGCCTACGCCTATGACGGCGACGCGCGCACCCGCGACGTCGTGGCGGGGCTGAAGACGCTGGCCGGTGAGTTCGCCATACCGGGCTACTCCGCCGACCGGCAATGGGGCGAGGGCCAAGCCGGCGTGAACGCGGCCTTCACGGCCCATTGGAGCGGCTTCGTGGCCTACCAGGGTCGTTTCGCCAGCGCGTCGAGCAACTACGACGGCGCCCAGGTGGGCGTGCGGTACGCGTTCTGAAGCGGAGGGGCGGTCGCTCGGGAAGCGACTGGCGGACGGCTTGTTTTCGCCCATCTGATGACGCTAGATTTGAGCGTCCTCGGAGCCTGCGTGATGAAGCCCGAATATCCCGGCCAGTTCGCCGACGGACCCGAGCGTCCAGCCATCCCGCCCTATCCTGCGCCGATCCGGCTCGGCAGCGAGGCGCATAAGGCGCTGTTCTGCTCGGCGCTGCTCGACACGTTCAATCCCTACAAGCCGGCGGTGATCGAATGGCCCAGGCTCGAGGGCGAGGCTCTGCAACGGGTCACCGGCCTGCCGATCTGGGACATCGCGGTACAGACCGAAAATCGCGCGGGCTTGCGCATGATGGCCTATGCCGAGCAGGTCCGCGACCCACTGGTGCGCCAAGCTCTGGAGTTGAACGGGTTTGAGGAGCGTCGGCACCGCCACGTGCTCTCCAGCCTCGTGGAGGCCTACGGCATCACCCTGAAGCCGGAGGACGAGGTCAAGCCGCCCAAGGATGCGGAATGGGCCTACATGGTCACCGGCTTTTCCGAATGCGTCGACAGCTTCTTCGCCTTTGGCCTCTTTGAGGCCGCGCGCCGCTCCGGTTTCTTCCCGCCCGAGCTGGTCGATACGTTCGAGCCCGTCGTGCATGAAGAGGCGCGCCACATCCTGTTCTTCGTCAACTGGGTGGCGTGGTGGCGGCGCAAGATGCCGCTCTGGCGGCGGCCCTTTTTCGACCTGAAGGTCATGGCGGTGTGGGTGTTCCTGGCCTGGGAACGCATGGGCATGGCCAAGGATGTGGGCACCGCGGAGGAGACCAACTTCACCGTGGCCGGCGGCGACGCGGTCGCGGAAATCGACGTGCCCGGCCTCATGGACCTCTGCCTGGCCGAGAACGACCGTCGCCTGGGCGCCTATGACCTGCGTCTGATGCGGCCGACCTTCTTCCCTCGCCTGGTCCGTCTCGCCCGGCCCTTCCTCGGCAAATCACGTGAGCGCGAGGCCGCCCTGGCGGCGGGGACCTAGCTTGTCCTTGGATCGGCGGCCAGTCGGGCCGGGGCCGTCGGCCCTCTTCGGCAGACGAAACGCGAGACATTCAATCTGATGGGCGGCCCCTGGTCTGACCTGCCGCCTGCGGAACCGCCTGAGCGGAACGGCCGCGCCCGGTGGAAGCCCGTGCGTCGTCAGGGCTCGCGCCGCGAGCCGTTCGTCAATAATTGGCGCGGTGTTCTCATCGTCGTCTTCCTGCTGTTCGTCGCGCCGATCCTGGCGAACTGGCTCAGCCACGTCATCATGGGGTTCGTCTCGCACGGCGGCGCGTGAGCGTCGGCTCCACAGCCGCTGACGTGAGGCCCCGGCGCTTCAGGCCTTCTCCTCGCCTTCAGCAGGCGCGCCCTCAAGCACGGCGAAGGCTTCGCTGAAGCGCTTGAGCGCCTTCACCGACGCCTGCACCCGCGTCCCTGCGCCGGCCGCGTCTCCGCGTGCGGCCGTCAAGACCGCCAGATTGGTGCTGGCCAGCGCATCGGCGAGCGCTTGCAGGCACCCTTTGAGCGCCGCGAGGTCTTCGGCGTCGGCCGCGTCTTCACCCTCGGGTTCATCGTCTTCGGCCAGGAAATCGGAGAGATCGACCAAGGCTGGCCTCCACTGAAGGGCGTCGCCGCCGCTGCGACGGTGTAGCCCGCCCCCCCGCCAGAACGCGACTCACGCCCGCGCGAGGTCGGCCGTCAGCAGGCGCGTCTTCATCGCCGCCACCCAGTGCGAGAAGGGGTCGCTCACCGACGTGGCCTGGAGCTGGGCGACGCCGCCGGCGCCTTGAACCCCAGCCAGCGCGACCTTCAGCATGTCCGGCTCCCGGGCGGCGTTGGCCAGCTTGGCGTAGCGGGTGCGCAGGCGCGCGAGCCCCGCATCGTCGCCCGCCAGGCTGTAGGCGATGGCTGAGCGCAGGAGCTCCGACTGCTCGGGATCGCTGAGCGGCGTGGCGGACTTGAACCGCTCGCCTAGCGCGACTTCGAGCAGCTTGCCCGCCTGCGGCCAGTCGTGCTTGGCCCACATCACGTCCGCCCGCGCGGCCGTGGCGTCCGACGAACGATCCTCGTCCAGGATTTCCAGGGCGTCGTCGTAGCGACCGAGGGCGCTCAGCGCGCGGGACTGGATCACCCGGCGCTGCGACTGTAGCGCGGTCGGCAGCAGGGTGTTTCGCGAAGCGTTCAGAGCGTCCAGGGCCGCCTCGGGTTGATGGTTCATGACCTGGATCAGCGCCAAGTCGGTGTCGACCTGGGCTCGGGCCACGCCGTCGAGCCGGTTGTCCGCCTGGTACTTCAGCAGCTGGGCGGCCTGGTCGAGCAGGTCAACGTCCACCAGGCGCCGCGCCAGCTTGCGCACCATGGCGTCGCCGTCCGACCCGACCGGCGTCAGGTCCTTGAAGTCGAAGAACAGGCCGAGCGCTTGGATCGGCGGCAGGCCGTCAGCCCCGCCACCCAGGAACAAGCTGCTGAAGTCGCTGCTCAGATCGCCCTGCACGGCGGCCGCGGCCGCGAGGTCCGGAGAGCCTGTGTTGGAGCTCCGCAGCGTCTCCAGCGCCTCCCGGTAGCGCCCTTGCGAGACCAGCAGCCGACCGAGCGCGCGTGCGGCCTCAAGCTCGGTGGCGTCGCCGCGCCAACGGAAGCGGATGGAGGCGAGGGTCTCGGCTTCGGCGCTCGGGTTGATACGGCCTTGCGCCTGCTGCAGCTCGGTGGCGTAGAGCAGCGCCGGCGTAGAGACGCCGCCGTCAGCGCTGGCCTGCGCCGTGGCGTAGAAGGCCTGAGCCTGGTCGTTATGGCCGCTTGCCTGGGCCAGCCTGCCGAGGGCGAGTTGCAGGCGATCGTTGTCGATCCCGCTCGGGCGGTGGGCGACAGCCGACCGCAGGGCCTGGTTCGCGGCCGCCAGGTCGCCGCTCGCCAGCGCCGCCTCTCCTTGCGCCGTCAGGAAGCGGGCTCGCCACGCGGGCGCCACCTGGCCGAGCACGCTTTGGCCTGCGGCGAAGGCTTGGCGCGCGCCGGCGCTATCGCCGAGTCTCGCCGCCACGTAGCCGCGCCACAGGGCGCTGGAGGGGTCATCGAAAAGCGTGGGCGAGGAGAAGTCGGCCTGGGCGTCCTTGTAGCGGCCCGCCATGGCGCGTGCGGCCCCGCGCAGTCCACGAAACTCCGCGGTAGCGACGATGGCGGGATTGGTCTTGGCCAGCAGGTTCAGCACACCTATGGCCTCGAACGACAGCTCCGAACCCACCAGGAAACGGGCGAGGCCAAACCTCGCCTGAGTGCTCGCATCCTTCCCGCGCGCGCCCTCCTCCGACGCGCCCTGCACCAGGGCGTTGTAGCGGGCCAGGAAGCCTGCGGGCCCAGGATTGGCCCATGCGGCGAAGTCGATCAGCGCCGGGTATGCAGCAGGCTGAGGCAGGTCGGCGGACGCCGATACGCGCACTGCGGCGTGTGCATCGGTGGAGATGTCCAGCCCGCTCGGCCGCGTCACGCGCACGATGTCGCCATCGCTCGCCACGGCGAGGTCCTGAGCCCGTGGCGCGAGCGCCAGGCCCTGCGCCGACGCATAGATGTCCGCGTCCACGAGCTGGCGCGCCATGACCACGCCCTTGGGTGGGCCGAGCGCCGTCACCACCGCCAGCCGATCGCCCACGGCGGGGTCGTCGATCCAGAAGACGCCGCTGGCGCCGGCCATCTGCGCGCTCAGGCCGTCACCGTCGGCTTTCAAGGCCACCGCGCTTGACGGCGGCTGGGCGATCGGTCCCAAGGTGATCGTCCAAGACGCCCCCTGCACGCTCGCGCTGGCTAAAACGCCGGGCGGAGCGACGAGGCGCAGGGCTGTCGCGTCGCGGGTCGGCACGGCCGTGATCCGATGAGCCTGCGGAAGGCTGTCGGGCGCCTCCGACAGGTCCAGCGACGCCTTGGCGTCGAAGACGATCCAGACCGCCTCACCGCGCCGGAAGACCGCCGCGCCGACCGGCGCGCGCCAGTCGAAGCGGAGTTTCAACGACCCGTGGTCCAGGGCCGCATGCATCTTGACCACACCCGACGCGGGCGTCGGATCGGACTTGCGCGCCGGCGGCTGGTCAGGCGGCGCGGGCGTGCTCGCACCGGGATAGAGATTGACGTAGGCCCCGCCGTCCGCCCGTCCCAGCTTGGCTTCAACGCCCTGAGCCAGCGTCAGGCGCAGCTCCGCGCCCGCGGCGGTCTGGCGGGTGGATGCTGTGGTCAGATAGCGCGGCGGGTCTACCCGGAGTAGCGACAGATTCGGCGGGGTCGCCGCACCAAACTGCAGCACGAGGTCGTCGCCCTCGCGCCGTACGGAGCGCGGCTGAAGCCCATCGAACTCGATGTGGGAGAAGGCGTCCGCCTGGCCCACTTTGACCAGTATCGCCGACGGCGCGTCCTGGGCCAGCGCGACCTCAGGCGCACCCCCGCCTGACCCCAGCGCAAGGCTTGCGGTCGCGGCAAGGCTGATCGCGGGACGTGGACGCATGAAGGCTGGGACGCTCCTGTGGATGCATCGCCGAGCCTGGCGCCGTCGCACCTTCAGCGCAGTTAACGGCGTCTGATCTGAGCGGTTTTCTACTGCGGCGTGACCAGACCTCGCTTCACCAGATATGTGAGTAGGTGCATCCGTCAGGGGCAACATGCGTTACCCGTCCGGACAACCGAAGCAAGGACTATGACCTCTTCATCCTTTCGGGCCTTCATCGTGATCGCCTCCGCACTCGCTATGAGCGGAGCCGCATCCGCGCAGCCTTTCGGGGCGACGACGGACGTCGTGGCCTCTCAGCCCTCGCCGGACACGTCGCGCGAATCCCCGGGCGTGCCGGGACCCGACGCTGTGAACCCTGCTCCGGGCGCCAGGGGCCCCTACATCGGCGCGGGCCCGACGGGCTTCTACGACGTGGATGCACGCATCGCCGCCATAGCTGGACGTATAGGCCAAATGCCCGCTCGTCAGCGCTCTGGCGCCAAAGATCAGATCCGCGAGATTCGCGGTGAGGAGGCGACACAACGCGCCCGTCACGGCGACCTGCGCGATTGGGATCGCGAAAACCTCAACGCCAAGCTCGACAAACTCGTCGCACGCTATCCAGTGCTTAGCAGCCAGGACGGACCGACCGCGCCCGCCAATCAATAGACGCGGCCATACGGATCAGGCGGGCGGCGGCTCAGCTTGCGACGTCAGCTCCCATAAGGCGATAGGTCCGCTCCGGAAGAGCGATGTGAAGGCGACGACCGGCGCGATCGAGGTCGCCTGACCCGAAAGAACGTCGACGGCCGTAGCCAAGCGCAGATCGACGGGCAGCTTCACGCTGCGATCGCCGCACCAGTCCTGCGACAGCGACAGGTCGACGGACGTGACGGCCTCGCCCGCGTGCAATGCGGCGGCGACGAGCACAGCGCTCCCGCCGCACGACCGGACAAATGCGATGACCTCGCCGGGCCCAGCCCCGACGGTATCGAGCGGCTGGTAGGCCCCTTCGGCGAAGACCTCAGGCTGTCTGCGGCGCAGATTGAGAGCGAGCGCGATCAGCCGCTGCTTGATCCGCCCGTCCCGCCAGCTTCGCCATAGCGTCGACACGTCTGCGCCATCGTGCATAGCCGTACGTCTTGCGTCGAAGTCCACCGGACGACGGTTGTCGGGATCGACTAGGCTCAGGTCCCAGAACTCGGCGCCCTGGTAGAGATCTGGAACGCCGGGCGAAGTGCACCGCAGAAGAGCCTGCGCCAGCCCGTTGACCGCGCCTGCGGGAGCGATCTCGCCGGCGAAGCCGGCGATGTCGACTAGAAGGCCGCGGGAGCGCACGGGATCGAGCGCATCCTTCAGGAAAGCCGCGCACCTGGCCTCGTAGTCTTCATCCGGCGCCCCCCAGGAGGAGCGCAGCTTGGCCTCGCGAAGCGCCTTGCGCCACCAGCCCATCACCCGTTCGCCAAACGCGGCCAGACCCGCGCCATCACTGGCCTCCAGGGTCGTCGGCCACGCGCCGACTAGGGTCTGGTAAAGTGAATAGAGGTCGGCGGCATCAATCCCGACCGCCGAGGTGGCGTTCACTGCGTTCCAGCGCTCGACCCGCTCGGCCCATCGCTCAGGGCGCTCGCTGATCACCGCCAACCGCGCGCGCACGTCCTCGCCGCGTTTATGGTCGTGGGTGGCGGTCGCGAGCATGGCGTGGGGGAAGCGCGTCATGCGTTCGGCGTTGGCGGCGTGCATCTGCACGACGCTGCCCGCCAGCCGACCTGGATCGGAGCCTACGTCGTTGCGCGACAGCAGCCGGCCGTAGCGATAGAAGGCGGTGTCTTCCACCGCCTTGGCGGCGACGGGGGCGCTGAGCTGCTGGAAACGGCGCACCGCTTCGCGCCGCAGCTCTAGCTCGCCCGGCCCCTTCCCGGCGAGCCAGGCGGCGATTCGATCCAGGATGTACGCCTCTCCAGGCGCGACGAAGGGCGAGGCCTGCTCCAGCGCACGCGCGAGCAGCGGCGCGTCCGACGCGGGCGCCGCGTCGCCGGTCCCGTACGTCCGATAGGCGGGAAAGACGCTGAGCAGGACCGTCAGACCGCGTCTAAGGATTCCCGCGGTGACGTCGCGCGTCTGGAGATCGGAGCGCGCCACCCGGTGGAAGGCGGCGACCGCCGCCTCCAGCTGGCCCGAGAAGGATCGTTGCAGGGTCTCCAGGCGGGCTTGCCGCTCCTCGTCCTCAAAGACCGGCGACCGTCCGCTGATCCTGCTCCAACAAGCGGTAAGCGCCGCCTCTCCCGCCGGGTCATGCAGCAGGGCGGCAGCCTCGTTCATGTAGTCGTAGCCGGTCGTGCCGTCCGTCAGCCAGTCCGTCGACAGCCGCTCGCCCTGCGCCAGGATCTTCTCGATCACCAGGTAGGCGGGACCGGGATTGGAGTTCGCGGGACGCAGCGCCTCCGCCTTGTAGAGGACGGACCGCAGGCGACGGCAGTAGTCCGCCGGGTCGGCCAGACCGTCCACATGGTCCACCCTCACGCCGTCGATCAGCCCTTCCGTGTAAAGACGGAGCAGCAGGGCGTGGATGAGGTCGAAGACCTCCCGTCGCTCCACGCGCACGCCGGCGAGCTCGGTGATGTCGAAGAAGCGGCGCCAGTTGATCTCATCCCCCGCCGTCTTCCACCCGGCGAGGCGATAGGACTGCGCTTCGAGCAAGGCGTGGAGGCGGACGCGGCCCGCCGGGTCGGCAGGGTCGAAGCACGGATGCGGGTCTTCGTCCGCGCCGAGCACGCCCTGGTCCTGCGGGCGAAGCGGAAAACAGTGGGCGCCGTAGGCCCATACGCTCAGTTCGCCCGTGTCGGCGTCACGCCGCAGGCGAAGGTCACCGCCCGCCAGCGCTTCGCCGTAGGCGCGCCCAAGGAACGGCGCCAGCACTTTGGCGTCCAAGGCGGCGTCTGCAGGCGCCCAGTCTATGTCGAACATCTGCGCGGAGGCGCTGTCTTGGCCATGCTTGAGCACGTCCAGCCACCAGCGGTTGTCGGCCTGTCCCACCGCCATGTGGTTGGGCACGATGTCCAGGATGACGCCCAGGCCGTGCGCCTTGAGAGCCACCGCCAAGGCCTGGAAGCCCTCCTCGCCTCCGAGTTCGGGATTGATGCGCGTCGGGTCGATCTGGTCGTAACCATGCGTCGAGCCCGAGCGCGCCATGCCGATAGGCGAGGCGTAGACGTGGCTGACGCCCAGCGCCGCCAGGTAAGGCGCCAGAGGGGCGGCGTCGGCGAAGGTGAAGCCTTTATGGAACTGCAGGCGGTAGGTGGCGCGCGGGATCATGGCTCCGGGTCGCTCCGGGGGCGTTCCTGCCGCAGGACGTCGAGCCGGGCGGCCACGCTTGGCTCGGCCAGCAGCGGATCGGGCGACGCGGCCAGGCGGCGGCGCCAGTTGGGATGCTCGTCGAGGGTGCCCGGCAGATTGGGCTGCTCCACCAGCCCCAGGATGTCCTCCAGCGGCACCATGGCGAGCCGACAGGCGCTGCGAGCCACGTAGTCCACCGCTGCGGCCACGACAACGGCCGGCTCGCCCGGCGAGGGCTGCGGCCCGTGGGCCACGCCCGCCGTCTCGCAGGCGCGCCACAGCCGCTCCCGGTCCCGTGCGCGTGCGCCGCGTTCGCTGGCCACGTCGGCATGGCCGCCTTTCCGCTCAAGCTTTTCCATCCAGTCGATGTCGCGTTCGCGCCACCAGCCGGCGACCGTGGGCAGGTCGTGGGTGCCGGTCATGGCCATGGCGTCCTCGCTCCAGGCTTGCGGAGGCGTGAAGCCGGCCTTGTCGCGCTCGAACCAGAGCACGCGCATGCCCGCCATCCCCGCCGCCGTGCTCGCTTCGCGAAAGCCGGGCGGCACGGTGCCGAGGTCCTCGCCAACCACGATCGCTCGCGTCCGCACCGACTCCAGCGCGATCAGGCGCAGCATGTCCTGCAGCGGGTAGTCCAGGTAGGCGCCCTCGGCGGGGCTGGCGCCGTGCGGCGTGAGCCACAGGCGGCGCAGGCCCATGGCGTGATCGATCCGAACGCCGCCCGTGTGCCGCATAGCGGCGCGCAAGGTGGCCAGGAAGGGAGCGTAGCCGCTCTTGCGCAACGCTCGCGGGGAGAAGGCGGCCAGGCCCCAGTCCTGGCCTGCGGGCTGGAAGAGGTCCGGCGGCGCGCCGACGCTCAGCCCCGTCAACAGATCGTCAGGCCGGCTCCAGGCGTGGCTGCCGCCCCCGTCCATGCCGACAGCAAGGTCGGCGATCAGCCCGACGGCCATGCCGGCCGCCTTGGCCTCGGCCTGCGCCCGCTGCAGGCCCCGCGCGGCCAGCCACTGGAGGAAGACGTGGAAGTCGATCTCGCCGGCTGCCTCGCGGGCGAACGCCGCCACCCCAGCGCTGTCCGCGTCGTGGAAGGCGGCCGGCCAATCCTGCCATCCGCGCGCGCCGCTCTCTTCGTGGAAGCGGGCGTGCAGGGCCTCGAAGCGGGCGTGGCGCTCCAGATCCTCGCCGCCTTCGCGCCGGAAACGCTCTAGATCGTCCCGCTCCACCTGGGACCCTGCGGCCTCGAAGCGATCGAACAGAGCCCGCAGACGCTTGATCTTCGCCAAGCCCGCCTGCGGCCAATCAATCAGGTCGCCGCCCCGCTCGCCGTGCGGCGCGTCGGGCTCCAGCACGGACGGATCGGCGAACAGGACGTTGAGGAACAAGCGCGTGGATGGCGCGTAAGGGCCGAAGCGGCCAGGGTCGGCGGCGAACAGGGCGTGGATCGGGCTGATGGCGAGCGCGTCTGCGCCGCGGCGGCCAAGCGCACGCGCCCAGTCGGCGAGGGCGCCGAACTCGCCGAACGGCTCGACCCGTCGCCCGCGCAGGCTGTAGAGCTGCGCCGCGACGCCCCACGCGCGACGTTCCGGCGCAGCATCGGCCATGGTGAAGCCTCTCGGCGGAGCCACCGCCAGCGTCAGCGTCGTGTCGCCGGCGTCGAGCCGGTGGTATCCGGGCTCGCTTGGCGCCCTCATGCGGCGGCTCGATCCAACGGCGGAGGTTCGGGGCTCGCTCTTCGCGCCTGTCTCCAGGGTCAGGCGGATGGCCCCGCGCTCCGGAAGGTCCAGGTCCACCCAGTCTCCCGCCGTGGCGGTCAGAAAGCTTGCGCCTGCGCGGCGATCGTCCTGCGCCAGCCGTCTACGGCTTTCAGCCACGTCGTCGCGTGTGCCGCACGCCACGCCCATGGCGGTCAGGATGGCGCGCAGACTGTCTGGCGCGACGGTCTTAGGCGCGCCGGCCGCGTCCTCCCATTGGACCTGGAGCCCCGCGGCGCAGGCGAGATCGTGCAGGGCTGGGTCGCTCATCGGGCAGGCTCAAGCCAGGCGGTGAGGCTTCGCCCTGGTGCGCGCGCGCCCGTATCCAGCCCATAGATGGGCTGCCCTACGGGTCGCTGCGTCAGCCGGACATCGTCGGCGCCGAGGTTGAGCACCAGGGTCAGCAGGGCGCCATCCCCCATCCGCCAGCGGGCCAGGACCGCCGCGTCCCCGCTCGCTTCGGCTCCATCGCCGTAAGCGCCGTCCAGGCGTGGCGTCACCTGCTCATGCCGCAGCGCCAGAACTTCAGTGTAGAACCGCCGCCAATCCGCCGCGTCTTCGCCCGGCTGCGGCTTGGAGCGCTCAAAGCTTTCAGGCGCGTTCGGGTCGGGGATGCGCGCGCGTGCGTCGGGGTCGCTGAACTGTGGGAACTTGGCGAACTCCTTGCGCCGTCCCTCCCGCACCGCGTCGGCGAGGGCGTCGTGGAAGTCGGTGAAGAACAGGAACGGCGAGCGTGAGCCCTCCTCCTCGCCCATGAACAGCATCGGGACCTGGGGGCAGAGCAGCATCATGGCGGTCGCCGCACGCAGCGCCTGCGGATGGGTTAGGTGGATCAGGCGCTCGCCCATGGCGCGGTTGCCGACCTGATCGTGGTTCTGGAGAAAGCTGACGAAAGCGGTGGGCGCTAGGTCGCCGCTCGGCTGGCCGCGGGGCCCGCCGTCGTGGTTGGGTGACGGCTCGCCCTGATAGATGAAACCTTGCGCCAGGCACCGCGCCAGCTTCTCGGCCGGCTGCTCGGCAAAATCCTGGTAGTAGGCGCCGGTCTCCCCGGTCAGCAGCACGTGCATGACGTTGTGGAAGTCGTCGTTCCACTGGGCGTCGAACGGGCCGCGCAGATGACCGGCGTCGTTGTGCTCGTTCTCCAGCACGAGGTGGACGTGACGGTCCGGACCGGCCGCCGCGCGCACCGCCTGCGCCATCTGCGTCAGCCAGGGCTGCTCGCTGATGGCGTGGACCGCGTCGAAGCGCAGGCCGTCGAAACGATATTCGTTGATCCAGTACAGGGCGTTCTTCGCAAAGTAGTCGCTGACTTCGGCCCGGCGGAAGTCGATCGCGCCGCCCCAGGGGGTGTGCAGGTCCTCGCGAAACGTCTGCGGCGCGTAGGCGTGGACGTAGGCGCCGTCCGGCCCGAAGTGGTTGTAGACCACGTCCAGGAAGATCATCAGTCCAAGCTCGTGCGCCCGGTCGACGAGCGCCTTGAGCGCGTCCGGCGAACCGTAGGCGCGGTCGGGCGCGTAGGGCAGCACGCCGTCATAGCCCCAGTTCCGCGCGCCGGAGAAGTCGGCGATGGGCATCAGCTCGACAGCCGTGACGCCCAGGGCCTTGAGAGCCGGCAGCCGCTCGGCGACGCCGGCGAAGCCGCCAAGGACGCCGGCGTGAACTTCATAGAGCACCGTCTCGCGCCACGGCCGTCCCTTCCATTCGGGCGTGCGCCAGGCGTAGGCGTGCGGATCGACCACGAGGCTGAAGCCGTGGACGTCGTCGGCCTGCGCGCGTGCGGCCGGATCGGGGACGGCGAGGTCGCCGAAGACATAGCGATAGCGCGCGCCGGCCTCACAGTCGGCTTCCGCCTCGAACCAGCCGTCGTTTACGCGGCGCAGGGGCGTGCGCGGCCTGCCCTCGATCTCCAGCTCGCCTTGGTCCTTGGCCGGCGCCCAGATGCGGAAGCGCGCGCGACCCTCCTCGAGCAGGGTCGCTCCGAACCCGAGATCGACGGCGAACCCGCTCACCCGGCGGACGCGGGCGACCCGCCCTGGTCCAGCACGCCCACAAAGAGCATGGCGGCGCGGTCCTGCACCTGGACCTGGTCGCCAGCCTCCAGCTCGCGTTCGGGCGCGGTCGGATCGGCGCTGTCGATCAGCAGGCGGCGGCTGAAGGTCGACGGTTCGGGCAGGGTGAAGGCGAGCGGATCGGCGCTCGCATTGACCAGCAGCGTCATAACCTGGATCGACCCGTCCGGCTCCAGGCTGGCGCGGCGCATGGTCAGGGCGCGGCCCTGCGCGTTGTCCCAGTCTTCCGGCGACAGGACCTGACCGCGTTCGTCGAACCAGTCCACGTCGAGCACGCCCGGCGCGACCTGCTCCTGACCGTAGAGGAAGTTGCGGGCGTGGAGCGCCGGATACTGTCGGCGCAAGGCGATCAGGCGCGTGGTGAAGGCCGTTAGGGCGGCGCCGGCGTCGGAGCGCGCCTGCGTCCAGTCGAGCCAGTTGATCGCATTGTCCTGGCAGTAGGCGTTGTTGTTGCCGTCCTGGGAACGCCCGAACTCGTCGCCCGCCAGCAGCATGGGCGTACCCAGCGAGGTGAAGAGCGTGACCAGCATGGAGCGGCGCACCCGGTCGCGCGTCGCCTGCAGGGTCGTATCCTCGCTCGGCCCTTCCTTACCCCAGTTGCGGGAGTAGTTCTCTCCGTGGCCGTCGCGGTTGTCCTCGCCGTTGGCGCCGTTGTGACGCTCCTCGTAGGAAACCACGTCGTTCAGCGTGTAGCCGTCGTGGGAGGCGAGATAGTTGACCGACGCCCAGGGTCTACGGGCGCGGCGGTCGAACAGGTCGCCCGACCCCGACAGCCTCGCCGCAAGTTCCGGCCGCATCCCCTCGTCGCCGCGCCAGTATTTGCGCATGCCGTCACGGTACTTGTCGTTCCACTCCGCAAAACCCGGCGGGTGGCGGCCGAGCTGATAGCCGCCGGGACCTATGTCCCAGGGTTCGGAGATCAGCTTCAGCCGCTGCAGCACCGGATCCGTGCGCAGGACGTCGAAGAAGCCCGCGCCGGTGCTGAACCCATCCGGTTCGCGCCCGAGCGTCACGCCGAGGTCGAAGCGGAATCCGTCGACGCGGAACTCCTGCGCCCAGTAGCGTAACGAATCCACGACCATCTGCAGCACCCGCGCCTTGGACGTGTTGACGGTGTTGCCCGTGCCGGTGTCGTTGATGCAGTAGCGCGGCTGGCCTTCGACGAAGCGGTAGTAGACCGCATTGTCCAGGCCCCGGAACGACAGGGTCGGACCGAGCTCGCTGCCCTCGCAGGTATGGTTGTAGACTACGTCCAAGATGACTTCGAGGCCGGCGGCGTGCAGGCGGCGGATGGCGAGTTTGACCTCGTCCAGCGCCGGCTGGCTCAGATAGCGCGGCTCCGGCGAGAAGAAGTTGAGCGTATTGTAGCCCCAGTAGTTGGTGAGGCCCTTTTCCTGAAGCGTCTGATCCTGCAGGTAGGCGTGGATCGGCAACAACTCCACGGCCGTCACGCCCAGCCGCTTGAGGTGATCGATCACCTTGGGATGGGACAGGGCGGCGAAAGTGCCGCGCTCCGGCGGGTCGACCTCGTCCATGAGCCTGGTCAGGCCGCGCACGTGGGCTTCGTAGATGACCGTATCGGCCCAACCGGTGTTGGGGCGGCGATCGTCGGCCCAGTCGAAGGCGCTGGCGACCACGCGGCCCTTCACCATGTCCGGCCCGCTGTCCAGGCTGCTGAACGTCAGGTCGTCGCCGGTGTCCACGTCATAGCTGAACAGCGACTTGGACCATGTGATCTTCCCCCGCAGCCCCTTGGCGTAAGGGTCGAGCAGCAGCTTGTTGGGGTTGAAGCGATGGCCCTCCTCCGGGACATAGGGGCCGTAGGCGCGATAGCCGTAGACGAGGTCCGGCCGCGCTTCGCGCAGATAGCCGTGCCACACCTCGTCGGTGCACTCCGGCATCTCGTAGCGGGCGATCTCGCGCAGCCCGTCGGCGTCATAGACGCAGAGCTCGATCTTGTCGGCGTTGGCGGAGAAGACGGCGAAGTTGACGCCAAGTCCATCGAAGGTGGACCCCAGCGGGTAGGGAGAGCCGGCCTCGAGCCGCTCCGGCAGATAGGTCAAACCGCGTCCCCCTCAGGCTTCAAGACGATCATGGCGAGCGGTGGCAGCGCCAGCTCCAGAGAGCAGGGCTGTCCGTGAGCGTCTTGGCGAGCCGCATCAACATGGCCTCCCGCGCCGAAGTTCCCGCCGCCGTAGATCGCCGCGTCCGAGTTCAGGACCTCGCGCCACCGTCCGCCTTGCGGAACGCCTACCCGGTAGCCGTAGTGCGGCTCAGGCGTAGCGTTCAGCGCGCAGAGCAGCGGAGCGCATCCGGGCGCCTTTCGAAGGAAGACGAAGACGCTGTTGGTTGCGTCGTCGCCGACGATCCACTCGAACCCTTCAGCTTTCGCATCGAGGCGGTGCAGCGCCGGTTCCGCGGTGTAGAGCCGGTTGAGGTCGCGCACCAGACGCTGCAGACCCGCATGGTCGGGCTGGTCCAGCAGGCTCCAATCCAGTTCGCCGTCGTGGTTCCACTCCGACCACTGGCCGAGTTCCCCACCCATGAACAGCAGCTTCTTGCCCGGATGGGTCCACATGAAACCCAGATAGCTTCGCAGGTTGGCGAGCTTGCGCCAAGCGTCGCCCGGCATCTTGCCGATCAGAGATCCCTTACCGTGCACGACCTCGTCGTGGGACAAGGGGAGTACGAACGTCTCTGAGAAGGCGTAAACCAGCCCGAAGGTCATCTGGTTGTGCGACCATGCGCGATAGATCGGGTCCTGCTCGACGTAGTGAAGCGTATCGTGCATCCACCCCATGTTCCACTTGTAGTCGAAGCCCAGGCCGCCTTCGGCGACCGGAGCGGTGACGCCTGGCCAAGCTGTGGATTCCTCGGCGAGGGTAATCGCGCCAGGGGCGTAGTCCGCGACGATGGTGTTCAGCCGCTTGAGGAACCCCACCGACTCCAGGTTCTCACGGCCACCATGGACGTTGGGCACCCACTCGCCGGCCTTTCGGCTGTAGTCGCGGTAGAGCATCGAGGCCACGGCGTCCACGCGCAGGCCATCCACGTGAAAGGTGTTCAGCCACCAGAGCGCGCTCGAGATCAGGAAGCCCTGCACCTCGCGCCGGCCCAGGTTGTAGATCAAGGTGTTCCAATCCTGATGGAAGCCCTCGCGCGGGTCGGCGTGCTCATAAAGAGCCGTGCCGTCGAAATGCGCCAGCCCGTGGATGTCGGTCGGAAAGTGCGCCGGCACCCAGTCCAGGATCACGCCCAGGCCCGCCTGGTGGCAGGCGTCCACGAACCGCGCAAAGCCCTCCGGCGGCCCGAGCCGCGAACTCGGCGCGAACTGGCCAAGCGGCTGGTAGCCCCAGGAGCCACCGAACGGATGCTCCATGATCGGCATCAATTCCAAGTGGGTGAAGCCCAGGTCCACCACGTAGGGGATGAGCCGCTCGCCCAGTGCGTTCCAGTCGAGCACGCCCGTGGGATCGCCTTCCGGTCGCAGCCATGACGAGGCGTGCGCCTCATAGATGCTGACCGGCGCGTCGGAGGCCTGCCGGGCGGCGCGCTGCGCCATCCACTCCGCGTCGCGCCAAGCGTGCGCAAGGGGGGCGGCGACGATGGACGCAGTGGCGGGCGGGGTCTCGGCGGCGCGCGCGAGGGGATCGGCGCGCTGGGTGACGCCGCCGTCCGCGCCGACGACCTCGAACTTGTACCGCTCTCCCGCCCGCAGGCGGGGCACGAACAGCTCCCACACCCCCGCCTCGACGCGCAGGCGCATGGGATGGCGACGGCCGTCCCAGACGTTAAACTCGCCGATCACCGATACCCTACGCGCGTTGGGCGCCCAGACCGAGAAGGCGACGCCAGCGACCCCGTCGATCTCGCGCGGCTGGGCGCCGAACCGCTCCGCCAGCTTCCAGTGCGCGCCTTCGGAGAAGAGGTGCAAATCCAGTTCGCCCAGCACCAGGCCGAAACTGTAGGGATCCTCGCTCTCCTGCACGGCTGAGCCCCAGTCGATCTGCAGCCTGTAGGGGAGCGCCGCGTCGAGCCGGCCCACGAACAGTCCGGTGGCCCCTGCGGGCTCCAGATCGGCCAGGCGGCGGCCGTCGGCCTGGGCGACGACGCGCACGCCTCGTGCGCCCGGCTGGAAGGTGCGCACCACCCTGCCCTCCTGGGTGTCGTGGGGACCCAGGAAGCCGAAGGGATCGGTCAGGCGGCCTTCCATCAGTTCGGCGGCCGCGGCGAGGGCCGGATCATAGGCGCTCATGGCCGGGGCTCCTGAAGATCGGCCTCTCCCAGGAGATGCTCGGCGATGGCGGTCAGGCCGTGCAGCGGCGTCTCGATCCAGTCCGGCCGGTTCGCCGCCTCATAGGCCACCTCATAGGCCGCCTTTTCCAGCAGGAAGAGGTCGAGCAGGCGATCATCCACCGCGCCGCCCGCCTCACGGTAACCGTCGAGGAAGGTCTTGGACGCCAGCCTGCGGAAGCTGTCCAGCAGCGCCTCAGCCCGCGCTTGGGCGTCCTCCGTCGTGTCGCTCCAGCCCTGCAGCGCCATCGCGGCGGCGTAGTCGAAGGAGCGCAGCACGCCCGCCACGTCGCGCAGGGGCATGTCCTTGGCGCGGCGCGCTTCGAGCGGCTTGGCGGGCTCGCCCTCGAAGTCGATGATCGTGACGTCGCCCGCGGTCACCAGCACCTGGCCCAGGTGCAGATCGCCGTGGATACGCGTGCGCGGCGCCCCCGCAGCGCCCTGCGCTAAGTCTCGGATTCTGTCCGTCAGCGCCTCGCGTCGCTCTAGGAGCGCCGCGACGGCGCGTGCGCTCCCGTCGTTTCGCCAATCGCTTCGTCCGGCCAGCGCACCGAGCGCTACGGATAGCTGGGCGTCGATCCTGTCCGCCCACGCCCCGGCTCCGGCCGCATCGGCGGTTTCAGGCTGGAACGCCGCATCGTCGCAAGGCTGGGCCAGCACGGCGTGCATCTCGGCCAGGCGGCGGCCGAGCTGGGTGGAGAAGACGCAGTAGCTCTCCAGCGCCTGGTCGGGCGCATCGGGGGAGACAGCATGGTCATCGAGCGTGCGCGAGAGATAGTCGAGGGTCCAGCCCCAGCCGTCGCCCTGATTGTAGACGAAGCGTTGCAGCAGCATGACCGTACGCGGCTCGTCGTCCGTTCCGACGAAGGCGACCTCGCCGAGCAGCGCGGCGGTGTTGGCGAAGCCGCGCTCGGTCAGCACGCGCGTCATCTCGGCTTCGGGATGGACGCCGGTCGTGAGCTTGCGCAGCAGCTTGAGCACGGCGCGCTGGCCGATGATTACCGAGCTGTTGCTCTGTTCGGCGGCGGGCCACTCGGGCTCCATGTCCGGTTCGAGATCGAAGGCGGCCGTGATCGAGAACACCAGCTCCCCTCCCTCCGTCGGAAGCCGCGCGCCGTCCGTCAGGGCGCCGACGATGGCGCGGACGAACTCGGGCATGGCGAAGCCGTCGGTGAGCAGGCCGACGTCGCGCCGGCGGCGCACGCGCGCCATGGCCAGCTGGGCGGCGAAGGGCCCGGTCGGCTCGTCCTCAATGATGACGCCGAGCGGCAGGGCGTAGAGCTCGGTCCCCGCCGCGGTCTCCACCGCCACGTCGGCCAGCAGCAGGCGTGGGGAGAGCGAGGTCGCAGCCGCCAGGGTGGTGCTTACGACCCGAGCATCCTTGGCCTGGAACCAGCGGCGTTCGGCGACGTAGTCCGGCAGCACCTCACGTTCCAGGGCGTCGCGAGTGGGACCGGACAGCAGGTCGGGCAGGCCGTTTCGCAGCACCAGGGTGATGTGCTCGGGCGAGATGCCGGCGGACGCGCTGCTCCAACTCGGCCCGTCGACGTCGCCGCAGAGCTGGAACCAGTAGAAGCCGTAGGGCGGCATGGTCAGCAGGTAGGTGAGCTGGCCGATGGAGGGAAACGGCGTGCGGCCGCTCAGCTCCAGGGGCGTGCGTCCCGTAAACTCGGCCAGGTCGAGCTCCACCGCCTGCGCGGTGCGCGCAGTGTTGGCCACGCACAGGATCGTCTCGCCGTCGTGCTCGCGCAGGTAGGCCAGCACCTTGCGGTTCTGGGGCCGCAGGAAGCGCAGGCCGCCGCGACCGAAAGCCTGATGCTGGCGGCGTACGCTCAGCATCCGCTTCAGCCAGTTCAGCAGGGAGTGCGGGTCGCGGCTCTGGGCCTCCACGTTGATGGCCTGGAAGCCGTAGAGCGGGTCCATGATCGGCGGTAGCGTCAGTTCGGCCGGGTCGGCGCGGGAAAAGCCGCCGTTGCGGTCGCTGGACCACTGCATCGGCGTACGCACGCCGTCGCGGTCGCCGAGATGGATGTTGTCGCCCATGCCGATCTCGTCGCCGTAGTAGAGCACGGGCGTCCCGGGCATGGTCAGCAGCAGGAAGTTCATCAGCTCCATGCGGCGGCGGTCGCGCTGCATCAGCGGGCCGAGCCGGCGGCGAATGCCCAGGTTGATGCGGGCGCGCCGGTCCGAGGCGTAGGTCTCCCACAGGTAGTCCCGCTCCTTGTCGGTGACCATTTCCAGGGTGAGCTCGTCGTGGTTGCGCAGGAAGATCGCCCACTGGCACCCCGCCGGGATCGCCGGCGTCTGGCGCATGATGTCGGTGATCGGGAAGCGGTCTTCCTGGGCCAGCGCCATGTACATGCGCGGCATCAGCGGGAAGTGGAAGGCCATGTGGCACTCGTCCCCCTCGCCGAAATACTGCAGCGTGTCTTCAGGCCATTGGTTGGCCTCGGCCAGCAGCATGCGGCCGGGGTACTCGGCGTCGACCGCAGCCCTGATCTTCTTCAGAACGACATGGGTTTCCGGCAGGTTCTCGTTGTTGGTGCCGTCGCGTTCGACCAGATAGGGAATGGCGTCCAGGCGAAGCCCGTCGACGCCCGCGTCCAGCCAGAACCGCATGACTTCGAGCACATTCTCCAGCACGGCTGGATTGTCGAAGTTCAGGTCCGGCTGGTGCGAGTAGAAGCGGTGCCAATAGTAGGCGCCGGCGACCGAATCCCAGGTCCAGTTCGAGGTCTCGGTGTCCAGGAAGATGATCCGGGTCTCGGGCCATTTGTCGTCGTTGTCCGACCAGACGTAAAAGTCGCGTTCAGGCGATCCCGCAGGTGCGCGCCGCGCCGCCTGGAACCACGGATGCTGATCTGAGGTGTGGTTGATCACAAGCTCGGTGATCACGCGGATGCCGCGTGCGTGCGCCGCGTCGATGAAGCGCTGGGCGTCTTCCAGCGTCCCGTACTCGGGATGCACGCCGATGTATTCGGCGATGTCGTATCCATCGTCGCGCCGCGGCGACGGATAGAAGGGCAGCAGCCATATGGCTGTGACGCCAAGCTCCGCTATGTAGTCGAGCTTCTGCATAAGCCCCGCAAAATCGCCGACTCCGTCGTTGTTGGAATCGAAGAAGGACTTCAGGTGAAGCTGGTAGATCACCGCATCCTTGTACCAGAGCGGATCATCGTCCAGAGACGTGGATGTCTGTGTCATGCGATCACTTCAGGACCTTGGCGGCGGGTCCGTGTTTCGAAGAGAAGAGGCCTGAAGGCCGGCGTTCGGAAGTCATCACTGCGGCAAACGCACGGACCAGACGGCGTAGGGCTGGTCTGGACTGAGGCGCACGTGCTGGGGTGCGCCTGTCCAGGTGAAGCGCCGTTCCCAGATGAGGTCCTCCACATCCACAGCGGCGTCATGGGCGAGTCGCCAGTCCTGCAGCGGCAGGTCGAAATGGGTTTCCTGCGCGTCGTGCGGGTCGAGGCTGACCGCGACCACGACCACGTCGTCCAGGCTCGCCGTCGCCTTGGCGTAGACGAGCACCTTGTCGTTCCAAGCCGGCAGGAAGGCGACGCCGAGGTGGGTCTGAAGCGCCGGATGACCCTTGCGGATACGGTTGAGCCGGCTGATCTCGGCTACGATGTCGGACGGCGCGCGCGCAGGCCGGGGCCTGATCTCGTACTTCTCGGAGTCGGCGTATTCCTCCTTGCCGGGCAGCGGCTCGGCTTCCAGCAGTTCGAAGCCGGAATACACCCCCCACAGTCCCGACAGCGTCGCGGCCAGCGCAGCGCGGATGAGAAAGCCGCCCCGGCCCGACCGCTGCAAGAAATAGGGATTGATGTCGGGCGTATTGACGAAGAAGTTCGGACGGAAGAACTCCTTGGGAGCCGTCTGTGTCAATTCCGTCATGTACTCGATGAACTCCCACTTCTCATGGCGCCAGGTGAAGTAGGTGTAGGACTGTGAGAACCCGATTTTGGACAGCCGGTACATCACCTTGGGCCGCGTAAAGGCCTCGGCCAGGAAGACGACATCGGGATGGGCGGCGCGGACTTCGCGGATCATCCATTCCCAGAAGGGCAACGGCTTGGTGTGCGGGTTGTCGACCCGAAACAGCCGCACCCCTTCGCCTACCCACAGCAGCACGATGTCGCGCAGGGCCAGCCAGAGATCGGGGATCGCCTCGGGCTTGTAGAAGTCGACGTTGACGATGTCCTGGTACTTCTTGGGCGGATTCTCGGCGTACTTGATGCTGCCGTCGGGGCGCCAATCGAACCAGTCGGGATGCTGCTTCAGCCAGGGATGGTCCGGCGAACATTGGATGGCGAAGTCCAGGGCGATCTCCAGCCCCTGTTCCGCCGCCGCCGTCACCAGGCGTCGAAAGTCCTCCAAGTCGCCCAACTCACAGTGGATGGCCTCGTGGCCGCCCTCCTGCGAGCCGATGGCGTAAGGGCTGCCGGGATCGTCCGGCGCTGGCGTCAGGCTGTTGTTGCGGCCCTTGCGGTTCTTGCGTCCGATGGGATGGATCGGCGGGAAGTAGAGCACGTCGAAGCCCATGGCCCGCACCGCAGGCAGGCGAGCGATGACATCGTCGAAGGTCCCGTGGCGACCGGCGTCCGACGTCTGTGAACGCGGGAACAGCTCATACCAACTGGCGAATCGCGCCTGCAGACGTTCGGCGTCGACGAACTGCGGCGGCGAGCGCAGGCGAAACGGACGATCGTCGGCGGCGCGCATCAGCGCAGCGACGTCGTCCTCAAGAAGGATGTCGCCGCATCGCTCGTCCGACTGCGCCTCGAACCGCGCCTGCAGCGCCTTCAGGGCGGCTTTCCGCTCGCCTGCACTGCGCTTGGCCGCGCGGCGAACGAGTTCGCAGCCCTCCTTCGTGTCGACTGACTGGGCCACGCCCGCCGCCCTCTTCTTGGCGTAGTCACGGCGAAAGCCGCCGTAGGCGTCGAGCCAGGCTTCCACGACGAACTCGTAGCGACCGAGGCGCTCCAGCGGGAAGCTCGCCTCCCATCGATCGTTCTCCAGCGCCCGCATGGAGACAGCGCGCCATCCCGGCTGATCGAGCGCGCGCCATTGCAGCTCTACGGCCAGCTGTTCATGGCCGTCGCCGAAGGCGTCCGCCTCCACGCAGACGGTTTCGCCCACGACGCGCCGGACAGGGTGGAGACCATCCTCCACGCTCGGCGACACGCCCTCCACGACCAGCCGCGGCGCCTGCGCGGCCGCGCAGGCCGCGGCGGTCCCGGGCGTGAGCGGGCGCTCGATGGGCGAGGAGCGTCGCGCCACGAGCAGGCGCACCTCCCCCGCCTCCATGTCGGCGAAGGGTTCGCCCCGCCCATCGGCGCGTGCGAAGTCCTCGAACTCAGCCCCGGCGCGCGCAAGCAGGCCGTCGTGCTGAACGCTGGCGGGTGACGCCGGATCGGGATTGATCAGGATGAGCAGTGCTGCGCGCGCACGGCGTACATCGGGCGCATCGACGCGCAGCAGGACGGTGACGGCCGCGCCTTCGCCGGTCAGCAGGCGCATCTCCCCGTTGAAGGCGCACAGCTCCCGGCTGACCGCATTGGCGGAGCGCACCGTTTCCAGGATGTCGACGGATGGCGCAGACGGGTCATCGCCGCGGCCATGTCCTTCAAGCGCATCCCACAGGGTCGCGGACGCGAGCCATCTATCCGTGGCCGCCGTAAGGCTCAGCTGACGACCCCAGACCGTAGCATGGTCCGCCTGAGCGCCTGGTGTCGCCAGGTCCGCACTGGACGGCGGACCCAACTCCGCAATCAGGGGCGCCACGCCCCGAAGCGCCTCGTACTCCTCCACGAACCAGCGCGCGCGTCCGTCCCACCAGGTGAGGGAGGACGACACCGCGTCGAAGCCGCAGCCGTCCAGCGCCAGCACTGCGTCGCGCGAAGCCGTCTTCGTATCGGCGATGAAGACGAACCCCGGCGCGTAGCGGCGCACCGCGTCGATGACGCCCTTCCAGACGGCCGCGGGCGCGGAACACGCCTGCAGCACGCGTACACCGTCCAGGCCCATGGACGCCCAACGGACGATCTGCCCGCTCACATACGCGATCGCGGCGACAGCAGACTCGCCATCCAGCCGCACGCTGACGTCGCGGTCCTGACCGTGGGGCCAGCGAGGATCGGCTACGGCTTGCGCCACAGGATCGTCGTCGATGAACGCGTCGGGGTGCTCCGCAGCGAAGCGATGGAGCGAAATGTCCAGATAGAGCTGAAGCTGCGACGCCCTCGCCTGGTCCGCCAGTGACGCCACCGCCGTATCGGGATCGGCGGCCAGCGGAACCAGTACGGCGTCAAACCCCAGATCCCGGATCAGACGGAACTGCGCGCCGCCCTCCCCCAAAGCGGGCGGCGGAACAGGGCAGATGCGTCTTGCCGCGGAAGGACGCGCAGCCTCCATGCTCAACCGTCCTCTCGATCTATGGCCCAGCCGCCCCGGCGCGCCATGCGGTGGCGACCGCGGCTCAACGATCCCGCCAGAACCTGCGTTCCCGTCTCGCCGACGGCGTCATGCCGCCGCTGCGGTCTGCGGCAGGCCGTGCAGCGCGCGCACGAAGGTGTCGCGCCAAGCCGTGGCGTCGTCGGTTCGCACGCCATGCGCCAACGCCTCCCATCGGCGGATACGCTCCGGCTTCGGCATGGCGATGGCTCGAGCCACAGCGTCGGCGACATCCTCGCGCGAATACGGATTGACGATCAGGGCGTCGCTCATCTGCAGGGCGGCGCCGGCGAAGCGGGACAGCACCAGCACGCCCGGATCGTCCGGCTTCTGCGCGGCGACATACTCCTTGGCGACCAGGTTCATGCCGTCGCGAAGCGGCGTCACCAGCCCGACCTTCGCCGCGCGGTACAAGCCCGCAAGCGCGTCACGGCCGTAGGAGCGGTTGACGTAGCGGATCGGCGTCCAGTCCACCGTTGCATACGCCGCGTTGATGCGCCCGGAGACCGCGTCCAGCCGCGCCCTGATGTCCTGGTAGGCCTCCACGTCGCCCCGGCTGGTCTGGGCGATCTGGAGCAGGAAGACGTTCTCGATCAGCTCAGGATGGCTCTCCAGCAGCTGCTCGACGGCCAGGAAACGCTCCTCCAGGCCCTTGGAGTAGTCGATCCGGTCGACCCCGATCATCATCGCGCGGAACACGCCGGTGGCCGCCGCCCGGTCATAGGCCTGCAAGGCCGCCGGCGACGCGACGATCTCGGAGAAATTCTGCGCGTCGATGCCGATGGGGAAGGCCGCGGCGCGAACCGTTCGGCCGAACGCGCTCACGCAGCCGTCCGGCAGCACCTCGCCCTGCGCCTCGTCGACCACGTAGCCATGGAAGGCGCCCAGCCAGTCCTCGGTCTGGAAGCCGATCAGGTCGTAGTCGAACAGCGACTCCACCAGCTCCCGGTGCTTGGGCAGGGTGGTCAGCAGCTCGCACGCCGGCCAGGGGATGTGCAGGAAAAAGCCGATGCGGTTCCTGCAGCCCATGCGCCGCAGCTCCCGCGCCAGCGGGATCAGATGGTAGTCGTGCACCCAGATCACATCGTCCGGTCGGATCAGCGGCCTCACCGCCTCGGCGAAACGGGCGTTCACCCGCGCATAGCCCTCGCCGAACGCGCGCTCATAGTGGGTGAGGTCGTTGCGGTAATGGAACAGCGGCCACAGCACGGTGTTGGCGTAGCCGTTGTAGTATTCCTGGACGTCCTGCTCCTCCAGGTCCAGCGTGGCCACCGTCACGCCGTCGGTCTGCTTCAGGTGCGGCTCGCCGGTGAAGGTCTCGATGGTTTCGCCGCTCCAGCCGAACCAGACGCCCTCGTAGCGCGTCAGCGCCGCCGCCAGCGCCATGGTCAGGCCGCCGACCGATGCGCCCCCGCGCTCCGGCATGGCCACCCGGTTGGAGATGACGACGAGCCGCGCCACGGTCTAGATCGCGCGCGCCTGAGACGCGGGCGCTACGAACGCCTCCAGCCAGCCCAGCACCGCCGCCACGTTGTCCAGCCGGAAACTCGCGGCCGTCTCTCGTTGCGGGCCGACCAGCACACCGCAACCCCCAAGTTCGCGGGCGGCTTCGAAAGCCGACTCGTCGGTGAGGTCGTCGCCGACGAAGACGGGCTCCGCGCCCTTGAAAGGCGGTTCGGCCATGAAGGTCTTCAGGGCGTCGCCCTTGTTGCGCCCCGGCGTTCTGACCTCGGCCATCATGTCTCCCTTCTGTAGCGCCAAGCCCGTCTCGTCCACCATCCTCCTCGCCACGGCATTGGCCAAGCCTGCGAGTTCGGGCGCGGTGCGGTAGTGCAGCACCAGGCCCAGCCCCTTGTCCTCGAGCAGCAGGGTGGGATGGGCGTGAACCAGGGCGGTGAACTCAGCCCGCGCTCGCGCCAGCTCGGGATGCGGCGGCGAGGTCTCCAACCGCCCCTTCGCATCGCGGTGCTCCAGCCCGTGCACGCCGGAAGCGGCGATCACCGCGCCGGCGGTGATCCTGTCCATGTCCGCCAGAGCGCGACCGCTGATGACGGCCACCCGCTCGTCAAGCCGCCGCCGTAGCCCATGCAGCAGCGCGGTTAGCCGAGGCGTGGGGCCGACCTCGTCCGGGCGGCGCTTGAACTCCGCCAGGGTGCCGTCGATGTCGAGAAAAAGCGCCGTCCGGCTCGAATCAGGCTGAGGCGGCGATGGCAGGCTCATCACGCAATGACCTACACCGGGGGTTCGTTCGGACAAGCGCTCAATCGAGCGACTTGAACTATCGACCCGGTAGTCCTCCATCACTGGATCGTCGCGCGCCCGATCTCCAGCTTGCCGTCGCCGACGTGGACGTCGATCACCGCGCCGTCCGCCAGGTCGCCTGAGAGCAGCTTCCTGGCGATGGGGTCGATCAGCTCCTTCTGGATCACGCGCTTCAGGGGCCGGGCACCGTAGACCGGGTCGTAGCCCTTCTCGCCCAGCCAGTGCAGCGCGCCCGGGTCGAGCGAGATGGCCATGCGCCGGTCGCCGAGCAGCTTCTCCACCCGGGCGAGCTGGATCGACACGATGCTGTCCATCTGCGCCCGGCCGAGCCGCTGGAACAGGATGATCTCGTCGATGCGGTTCAGGAACTCGGGCCTGAAGTGGCGGCGCACGCTGTCCATCACCAGCGGGCGGGCGGTCTCCACGTCCGCGTCGTCGGGCAGGCTGGCCAGGGCCTCGGAGCCGAGATTGGAGGTCATCACAATCAGGGTGTTGCGGAAATCCACCGTCCGCCCCTGCCCGTCCGTCAGCCGCCCGTCGTCGAGCACCTGCAGCAGCACGTTGAACACGTCCGGGTGCGCCTTCTCCACCTCGTCGAACAGCACGACCTGGTAGGGCCGCCGCCGCACCGCCTCGGTCAGCGCCCCGCCCTCGTCGTAGCCGACATAGCCCGGAGGCGCGCCGATCATGCGCGAGGTGGAGTGCTTCTCCATGTACTCGCTCATGTCGAGCCGGGTCACCGCCGCCTCGTCGTCGAACAGGAACTCGGCCAGCGCCTTGGTCAGCTCGGTCTTGCCGACGCCCGTGGGACCCAGGAACAGGAACGAGCCGATCGGCCGGTTGGGGTCCTGCAGCCCCGCCCGCGCCCGCCGCACGGCGTCGGAGACGGCGATCAGCGCCTCCTCCTGGCCGACCACGCGGCCGCGCAGCACGTCCTCCATGCGCAAGAGCTTGTCGCGCTCGCCCTCCAGCATCCGCTCCACCTGGACTCCGGTCCAGCGGGAGACCACCTGAGCGATCTGCTCGGCGTCGACGACCTCCGGCGCGAGCTGGTCCTGCGGCCTCTCCGCGCCCTCGGCCTCGGCGAGCTCGCGCTCCACGATGGGGATCTGGCCGTAGAGAATCTCCGACGCCCGGGCGAGGTCGCCCCGGCGCTGGGCCTGCTCCAGCTCGCCGCGCAGGCGATCCAGCGCCTCCCTGGCCGAGGCCGCGGCGCCCACCTTGGACTTCTCCGCCTTCCACTGGGCGGTCATGTCCTCGCTCTCGGCCTCAAGATCGCCGACCTCGTCCTCCAGCTTCTCCAGCCGCTGCTTGGAGGCCTGGTCGGTCTCGCGCTTCAGCGCCTCGCGCTCGATCTTCAGCTGCACGAGGCGGCGGTCGATCTCGTCCAGCGCCTCGGGCTTGCTGTCCACCGCCATCCGCACGCGCGACGCCGCCTCGTCCATCAGGTCGATGGCCTTGTCGGGCAGGAAGCGGTCGGCGATGTAGCGGTTCGACAGGGTCGCGGCGGCCACGATGGCGCTGTCGCTGATGCGCACCCCGTGGTGGACCTCGTATTTCTCCTTCAGCCCCCGCAGGATGGAGATGGTGTCCTCCACCGTCGGCTCGGACACGAAGACGGGCTGGAAGCGGCGCGCCAGGGCCGCGTCCTTCTCCACGTGCTTGCGATATTCGTCCAGCGTGGTCGCGCCCACGCAGTGCAGCTCGCCCCGGGCCAGGGCGGGCTTCAGCAGGTTGGAGGCGTCCATCGCGCCATCGCCCTTCCCGGCGCCCACGAGCGTGTGCATCTCGTCGATGAACAGGATGATCCGGCCGTTCGCCGAGGTGGTCTCGGACAGCACCGCCTTCAGCCGCTCCTCGAACTCGCCCCGGTACTTCGCCCCGGCCACCAGCGAGCCCATGTCGAGCGCCAGCAGGCGCTTGTCCTTCAGCCCCTCCGGCACGTCGCCGTTGACAATGCGCAGCGCCAGGCCCTCGACGATGGCGGTCTTGCCGACGCCGGGCTCGCCGATCAGCACGGGGTTGTTCTTGGTGCGGCGCGACAGGACCTGGATGGTCCGCCTGATCTCCTCGTCGCGCCCGATCACGGGGTCGAGCTTGCCGTCCCGCGCCGCCTGGGTCAGGTCGCGGGCGTAGCGGCGCAGCGCCTCATAGCCCTCCTCGGCCGAGGCGCTGTCGGCAGTGCGGCCCTTGCGGATGTCGGCGATGGCGGCCTCCAGCTTCTCGGGCGTGACGCCCGCGCCGCGCAACGCCTTGGCCGCCTCGCCCCCGTCGGTGGCCAGCGCCAGCAGCAGCCGCTCGGTGGTGACGAAGGCGTCGCCGGCGGCCTTGGACCTGTCCTCGGCCACCGCCAGCACCCGCGCCAGGTCCGGCTTCATGTAGAGCTGGCCCGAGCCGCCCTCGACCTTGGGTATCCTGTTCAGCGCCGCATCCACGGCGGCTACGGCCTCGTCCGGCCGGCCGCCCGCTTGCGTGATGAGGGTGCGCGTCAGCCCCGAGCCGTTCGGCCCCTCCCGCTCGTCAAGCAGCGCCTTGGCCAGGTGCTCGGGCGAGAACTGCTGGTGGTTCTTGGCCAGCGCAACCTGCTGCGCCGCCTGGATCGCCTGCTTGGCGCGATCCGAATAGCTGTCGATGTTCATTCACGTCCCCTTGCGGCGGATAGTCAGCCAGCGCCTTCTAAGAAGCACGCCAACGGCAGGGGGGATGTGGTTGTGGCGGATGGGTCACACAAGGTCGAAGTGACGGCTCGGTTAGTCATCCACGCGAAATAGGTTCCTGCTTTATCTCCCGTGTTCCTTACCTCCTTCTCGTTCCCTTGGGCCACAGCGATAGCAGCAGTGCTCCAAGCGCCTCCAAGCCAGCCGAGGCGGCGTATCCCACACCTTGCATAAAATGCTCCGCTTCGCGCTTCTCGGCGCTCCATTCCGGCTTTTGGGGCGTCTGCGCCCGGTTCGAGTATCTCCCGAACGTCATCCCGTAGCACGATGGCTCACCGTATTCATTGTGATCCAGGTCCCAGGTTTCGTCCGGGCTTGGGATTAGTCGTTCACAATCCAAATGGGTCATGTAGCCTGTCCTAAAATCCATCCCTCCCACTCGGGAGAGTCGGTCCTCCCGGGAATAGCTGCTCTGCGCCCCTCGACGACCTCAATCATGCCAAACAGACCTATGGCGGCGTCGAACGGGTCTTCGCCATCCTTCCTAGGACCAAAGCCGTTGGCAATCGCATCTGCCATATCGGCTGCAAGGCGAACGCCGTGCACCTCGCAACGTGAAGCGAGACTTGCGGTGGCGTGACGCCGATCATCTTGCCGTTGTTTGCCACCTCCCGGGCGGAAGTGAACTCCGACGTGACCGTAGGCCTCGGTTGGGTAAGTCTCGCAGACGACCAACTTGCCCTCGGCAGCCAGAGAAGAAAGCTCACCTTCAAAAGGCCAGAGTAGAGCGCCTGCCTGACGTGCAGGCTGCACGACCTCGCGCCAGCCTGAGATGGCTGCCTTACCGACTTGGTTTCCCCCAAGAGTCCAGAACAAGGCGCAGGCTGCTCTTCGGTCGCTGGTTGCCCTCTCACACTGCCGCCGCAGCATATTGATATCCGCCGCATTAAGGGCGGTCAGAAGGTGCGTTTGCCGGGCTGCGGACGAAGACACTCGAGGATAAAAGGGGCGGGTTTGCGAAATGTCTTCTGCTGTTTCCGCTACCTCATAGAAGCGAGACCACGCTCCAGAACCGAATTTCTCAATCGCTTCGCTAAAGCTCTCGAACTCTGTCTTTCGTCCGAATGCTTCCGGCAAACCTATAGGAAAGTCGAAGCCGGCGAGTGTGGGTTGAGGCTCCTGAAGTAGATCGTGCACGAAGCGGTCTACTGATCCAACAAGTCGTGGCGCTTCCACCAGCCAGCCGCTAGCGTCCCTGTTCGCCTGAACAGCCCATCGCTTTGCCGCCGTCGTGCTCCAGTCCGCATGAACGAGCCGGGCGAATGAAGATCGGGCCATGTTCTCTCCGGGTCCACAAGAAAAGCTAGAACCTGAAGGGCGTCAGAGTCTCGTTAAAACCGAGCGCGATGAGCGTTATACGTCCGAATATGACGTAGACGCTACCCAAACGCCTCCGCGAGAAAGGCCGCCATCTGCGCCCACGACCGGCGGTCGGCGTTGGCGTCGTAGCGGGCGAACTCGGGGCGACCCAGGCGGCCGCAGTCCGGGTCGGTGAAGCTATGCACTACGCCGCCGTAGACCGTCACCGTGTAGTCCACCTTGGCCTCGCCCAGCATCTTGGCGAAGGCGTTGCGCGCCTCGGGCGGGATGGAGGGGTCGTCGGCGCCCACCATGGTCAGCACCTTGCCCTTGATCGCGCCCGCATCGCCTGGCGAGGTCACCGCCAGCCCGCTGTGGAAGCCGATCGCAGCACGCAGGTCCGCGCCCGAGAGCGCCAGCTCATAAGCCATGGTGCCGCCGAAGCAGAAGCCGATGGCGGCGAGCCTTGCGGCATCGACCTCCGGCCGCCCGGTCAGCCGCTTCAGCGGTTCAAGCGTGCGGGCGCGCACCTTGTCGGCATGTTCGCGGAGCGGCTGCATCAGCTCGCCGATCCGGCTCATGTCGGCGCCCTGCGCCCCGCCCCAAAGGTCGCACTCCAGCGCGACGTAGCCCAGCGCCGCGATCTGCTCCGCCTTGGCCCGCGAGTGGGCGCCGGGGCCGAAGGCGTGCGGGAACACCAGCACGCCCGGGCGTGGCGTGGAGACGTCGTCGGGCAGGACCAGCGTACCGACCATGTCGAGCCCGTCAGCCTGGTAGTTCAGCGTCTCGGTTTTCATGTTGGGGCTCTCCGGGTGGCGTGTGGCTCTGGCTTATAGCGCGGGCATAGTAGCGGTTTCACCGTCCCCTCGTCATCCTCAAGCTCGTCCCAAGGATCAAGGCCGGCTTCTTGCGCAACGCCCTGCGACGCGTAGGCGTCAGGCAGTTGAACGCTTGATCCTCGGGACGAGCCCGAGGATGACGGAGTGAAGACAGCCGCGTTGCGGCGACCGACCCCTGATCACGCGCTCATCGCCTCCGGCTCGCGCCGCTCGCGCTTCACCAGCAGCTTGTTCAGGGCGTGCACATAGGCCAGGGCCGCCGACACCACCGTGTCCGTGTCCGCCCCCTGCCCGTCCACCAGCCGTCCGTTCTCCTGGAGGCGCACGGTGCAGCGGGCCTGGGCGTCGGTCTCCGGCGTCACCGCGCCGATGGAGAACAAGGCGAGCGTCGCCTCGTGCGGGAACAGCTCGCGGATGGCGTGGAAGGCGGCGTCCACCGGGCCGTCCCCTTGCGCCTGGGCCGATTGGCGCGCGCCGTCGATGCTCAGCACCAGATCTGCGGTCGACGGGCCCTTGGAGCCGGAGCGCACCTCCAGCTCCTCGAAGCGGATGCGCTCGTGGTCGCGCACCACGGTCTCGTCGATCAGGGCGATGATGTCATCCTCGAACACCGTCTTCTTGCGGTCGGCCAGGTCCTTGAAGCGGCGGAAGGCCTCGTTTAGCCGGTTGTCGCCGATCTCGCCGTAGCCGAGCTGCACCAGCTTGTCGCGGAAGGCGGCGCGACCGGAGTGCTTGCCCAGCACCAAGTTGGACTTGGTCCAGCCGACGCTGTCCGGCGTCATGATCTCGTAGGTGGCGGCGTTCTTCAGCATGCCGTCCTGGTGGATGCCGCTCTCGTGGGCGAAGGCGTTCCGGCCCACGATCGCCTTGTTCGGCTGCACGTCGAAGCCGGTGATGGTGGAGAGCAGCCGCGAGGTCTTCAGGATTTTCGTCGTGTCGATGTAGTGGACGTAGGGGTTGGCGTCCGGGCGCGTGCGGATGGCCATCACCACCTCCTCGATGGAGGCGTTGCCGGCGCGCTCGCCAATACCGTTGATCGCGCCCTCCACCTGGCGCGCGCCGCCGTCGAAGGCGGCCAGCGTGTTGGCCACCCCCAACCCCAGATCGTTGTGGTTGTGCGCCGAGAGCACCACCGCGTCCGCTCCGGGCACCCGCTCGCGCACGGTGGAGAAGATGCGCTTCAGGTCGGCCGGCACGGCGTAGCCCACCGTGTCGGGGATGTTGATGGTGGTGGCGCCGGCGGCGATGGCGGCCTCCACCGCGCGACACAGGAAGTCGATGTCGGTGCGGGTGCCGTCCTCGGCCGACCACTCCACGTCCTCCGCATGGTTGCGGGCCAGGGTGACCGAGGCGGTGATCGCCTCCAGCACCGCCTCCGGCTCCATGCGCAGCTTGAACTTCATGTGCAGCGGGCTGGTGGAGATGAAGGTGTGGATGCGCCGGCGCTCCGCACCGCGCAGCGCCTCGGCCGCACGGACGATGTCGCCGGGCGAGGAGCGCGCCAGGCCGCAGATCACCGGGCCGCGGACGCTCTCGGCGATCATGCGGACGGCGGCGAAGTCGTCGTTGGAGGCGATGGGGAAGCCCGCCTCGATCACGTCCACGCCGAGTTCCGCCAGGGCCTCGGCCATGCGGACCTTCTCGCTGAGCGTCATGGAGAAGCCCGGCGACTGCTCGCCGTCGCGAAGCGTGGTGTCGAAGATGATGACGCGGTCGTCGGGCATGGCGCCGAAATTGGGATGGGTGATGGTCATGGTGTCGCCTGGACTGGTGTGGCCGCTTCGCTGGGCGCCGCTCGCCTGAGCGGCCGTCATCCCCTGAGCGCTGGAACGCCTTGGGGCGTCCGGCGCGCGCTCAGGGGCGGGTAAGTCGAAGGAGGCCGGGCACCGCACGCGCGCCGTCGCTGCGCAGGACACGCAGGCTCACGTTCGCTTCGGGCTCGAAGGCGGTCATGCGGCCTCCATGCCGGACATCGGCCCGCAAGGCAAGCCGCTACAGCCGGGATCAGCAAGATCATACCCTCAGAAGCCAGCCTACGCCTCCTTGCGGCATGTATGTTGCGCAAAACACCTCCGTCCGCGTTGCCTGACGCTAGTGGGCGTGCTTAAGAGACCTCGTCTCCTGGATCCGCCATGACCCGTCTCGCCCGACTTAGCAGCCCCTCACGCCTCGGCCTCGCCAGCCGGGCGCGAGTAGCCGCGCCCGTTCCGGTGACGGGAAGCAGGACGTCCGCCACGAGCTGAGACCCGGGTCGCAAGCTCACCCGGACAGCCCGCTCCCGGACCCCGGCGGCGGGCTTTTTCTTGACCTGCGCCGCTCCCGGCGGAAAAGCCTCAGCTCCAGACACGCGGCCGACGCCGCCCGATCCCAGGCGAACCATGAACCCACCGATGAAGCCCCTGGCCGAACACATCTGGATGAACGGCGAGGTCAAGCCCTGGGCCGAGTGCCAGGTGCACGTGCTGAGCCACGCCCTGCACTATGGGACCTCGGTGTTCGAGGGCATCCGGGTCTACGACACGCCCAAGGGCCCGGCGGTGTTCCGCCTGACCGACCACATCCGCCGCTTCTTCGACAGCGCGCGCATCTACGGCTTCCAGCCGCCGTACGGCGAAGCGGAGATCATCGCCGCCTGCAAGGCGATCACGGCGAAGAACGGGCTGAAGAGCGCCTACATCCGTCCGGTGGCCTTCCTCGGCGAGTGCGGCATGGGCGTGATCCCCAAGTCTGGCAACGCGCCCGTGGACGTGGCCATCGCCGCCTTTCCCTGGGGCGCGTACCTGGGCGAGGAAGGCCTGGAGATGGGCGTGGACGTCTGCGTCTCCTCCTGGGCGCGCCTGGCGCCCAACACCGTGCCGGCCGCCGCCAAGGCCGGCGGCAACTACCTGTCCAGCTACCTCATCGGGCGCGAGGCGCGGGACCGCGGCTTCGCGGAGGGGATCGGGCTCGGCACGGACGGGCGGTTGTCCGAAGGCGCGGGCGAGAACCTGTTCATCATCAAGGACGGCCGGCTGATGACGCCGCCGGCCGCCTCCTCGATCCTGCAGGGCATCACCCGCGACACCCTCCTGCGCCTGGCGGAGCAGGAGGGCCTGTCGGTGGCGGAGCAGGCGTTGCCGCGGGAGGCGCTCTACCTCGCCGACGAGCTGTTCATGACCGGCACCGCCGCCGAGATCACGCCCATCCGCTCGGTGGACGGGATCGTGGTCCGCTGCGGCGGCCGCGGGCCGATCACCCAGCGGATGCAGCAGCTGTTCCACGGCCTGTTCCAAGGTCAGACCAACGACCGCTGGGGCTGGCTTGAATATGTAGGCGCAGAGGGCAGCGCGGCGCCCGCGACGGCGACGGAAACCGTGCTGGCGGACTAGCTGCCGGTTGAAGAGGGTAAGGATAAGCGGATGATTCCCAAGTCCCTTTACGAAAAGGTCTTCGACGGCCACGTTGTGGAGGCGGAGACGCCCGAGCGGCCGGCCGTGCTCTACATCGACCTGCACCTCATCCACGAGGTCACCAGCCCCCAGGCCTTCACCGAGCTGGAGGCGCGGGGGCTGAAGGTGCGCCGCCCTGACCGCACCGTGGCCACCATGGACCACTCCACGCCGACCCTGCCTCCGGATGCAGCCGGCGTTCGCCCCTACGCCACCGCGCAGGCCCGCGCCCAGGTGGATCAGCTGGAGCGCAATTGCGCCGCCCACGGGATCACCCTGCACGACTGGAACAGCCCCCACCGGGGTGTGGTGCACGTGATCGGGCCGGAGCTGGGCCTGACCCAGCCCGGCATGACGGTGGTCTGCGGCGACAGCCACACCGCCACCCACGGCGCGTTCGGAGCGCTGGCCTTCGGCATCGGCACCAGCGAGGTCGGCCATGTGCTGGCGACCCAGACCCTGCTGCAGCGCAGCGCCCGGCCCATGCGGGTCACCGTGGACGGCCGGCTGTCCAAGGGCGTCTCGGCCAAGGACCTGGCCCTGGCCATCATCGCCGAGCTGGGCTTCGGCGGCGGCACGGGCGCTGTGCTGGAATATGCCGGCGACGCGGTGCGGGGCCTCGACATGGAAGGACGGATGACGGTCTGCAACATGTCCATCGAGGCGGGCGCCCGCGCCGGCCTGATCGCGCCGGACGCCACCACGCTGGCGTGGCTCTACGGGCGCGAGGCGGCGCCCAAGGGCGAGGCCTTCGACCGGGCGGCGGAGCGCTGGCTATCCCTGGTGTCCGACACGGACGCTGTGTTCGACCGCGAGCTGCGGCTGAACGCCTTCACCCTGAGGCCCATGGCCACCTGGGGCACCACCCCGGACGCGGCGGTCGCCATCGAGGACGCGGTGCCCACCCCCACCACGACTTCGGCCAGGAAGGCGCTGGACTACATGCAAATCGAGGCCGGCAAGCCTTTGGCCGGCGCCGCTGTGGACGTCGTCTTCGTCGGCTCCTGCACCAACGGCCGGTTGGCGGACCTTCGCGCCGCCGCCGAGGTGCTGCGCGGTCGCCATGTGGCGGCGGGCGTGCGGATGCTGGTGGCGCCGGGCTCCGACGCCGTGCGGCGGGAGGCGGAGGCGGAAGGCCTGGACCAGGTGTTCCTGGCCGCGGGCGCGGAGTGGCGGCTGGCCGGCTGTTCCATGTGCATCGCCATGAACGGCGACCAGGTGGCGCCGGGGCAGCTCGCCGTCTCC
>CAXTUT010000002.1:0-36684 GCA_964247465.1 uncultured Caulobacteraceae bacterium
ACCAGGTCCTGGGCCCGGTGACCCTCACCGACATCGCCGCCTACCGGCGCGTGACTTACCAGCAGGCCTTCGACGCGGATGGCTTGCCGACGCAGATCGTCCAGCAGAACTTTACGCTGCCGGAGGAGGAAATCACCGAGGAGTTCCAGATCGCGCCGACCCATGCCGGCAAGCTTCAGTGGATCGCCGGCCTGTTCTATTTCCACGATGACAGCGCCTACGACTCCCTCGACACGGCGATCGGGGCGCCCCCCGCCCAATCCCAGACGATCTCGAGCCCGTCCTTCGCCACGCGCTCCATCGCAGGTTACGGGCAGGCGACCTATGAGATCCTGCCGGAGACCCACGTCACCGGCGGCTTCCGCTACACCTACGAGAGCCGTTCGGAGGCTGGCACGGCCGAGGCGATCAGCGGCGCGGGCGTGCAGACGTTCAGCACGATCGCCAACGAGAGCACCCATACGAGCACGCCGACCTGGCGGATGGCGCTGGATCACCAGTTCGGGCCGGATGTATTGGCCTACATCTCGTGGAACCGGGGCTTCAAGAGCGGAGGCTTCAATCCTACAATCGTCACGCAGCCGCCTTACAAGCCGGAACGGCTCGACGACTATGAGATCGGTGAGAAGAGTACGCTGCTGAACGGCCGGCTGCGGCTGAACGCGGCGTTCTTCTACTATGTGTACAAGGATATCCAGGTCAACACGTTCCTGAACGGCCTGGCCGTGATCTATAACGGCGCAGAGGCGCGGGAATACGGCCTGGACGCAAGCTTCGACTTCTCGCTCACCCATGACCTGCTGATCACCGGCGGGTTCGTGCCGCTGCACGACCGCTTCACCAATTTCCCAGACGCCGTCATCGCCACGCGAAACGCCGACAGCACCACCGCCACCCACATCGGTTCGGCCACCGGCAACCGGTTGCCCTTCGCTCCGGACGCCACCGCTAGCCTGGGGATCGACTACAAGCACGCCGTCGGGCCGGGACGAGCGGACTTTTTCGTCAACGACCTCTACAATACCGGCTACTATGGCCAGCCGGACAATTTCCTCCATCAAGGCGCTTTTCACCAGTTGAACGCCTCCTTGCAGTACCAGCCGGACAACAGTCCACTTACATTCAAGCTGTACGCCAGAAACATAGTGGATAACCGCGTCGCCGAGTTCCTCGCCATCGGCACGACCGGACCGGCCGTATCGTTCGAGGCGCCAGCGACCTACGGCTTCACCGTGGGCGTCAAATTCTAGGTGGCGTTCACCCCAGCGCCGCCCACGGCCGCTCGGGCGCCGTCCCGCGCATCCGCGTTTCGAAAGCCAGCAGACCTGGGCTCCGGTCGCCTTATACGATGGGAGCGTCGTAACCTTGACTGTGGATAGTCGATCCGTGACCCGTACGACCTTTTACGTCGGGGGGCGCTACGCCGGGCCGCCCGAGGCTCAGGTGATGCAAGGCCAGATGTTCGTGGAGTCGCTCACGCCCGAGCGGGTCCTGCACCCCTATCCGCTCGTGCTGATCCATGGCGGCGCGCAGACCGCGAACACCTGGCTGACGACACCGGACGGCCGGCAGGGGTGGGCGGACTGGTTCGTCGATCAGGGCTGGGTCGTCTACCTCGTCGATCAACCGGCGCGGGGCCGTTCCGCTTGGCAGCCGGCGCTCGACAGTGCGCTGGTCCCCATTCCGGTTCGCCACGTCGAACGACTTTTCACCGCCTGTGCAGACTATGACGACTGGCCGCAGGCCAAGCTGCACACCCAGTGGCCAGGCGGCGAAGGCAAGGGACATCCCGGCGACCCCGTCTTCGACCAATTCTACGCCAGCCAGGTCCCCTGGATGGACCGTGCCGAGACCGAGCTCGCGGTGTCGGCGGCCGGCGCATCGCTGCTGGACCGCATCGGTCCTGCGGTCGTGCTGGTGCACTCCCAGGCCGGCGCCTTCGGGTGGCTGCTGGCCGACGCCCGGCCGGACCTCGTGAAAGCCATCGTCGCCGTCGAGCCGTTCGGGCCGCCCTTCAAGGATGACAGCGCCCTCAAGACCGTCCCGGATCGGTCCTGGGGCCTGACCCTCACGCCGCTGACCTACGATCCACCCGTCACCGAGGATAATCCCCTAGAGTTCGAGCGGCAGCCGCAAAATGAGCTCGGCCTACAGGCCGGCTGGCTGCAGAGAGGGCGTCCACGGAGCCTGACGCGCTTGCGCGAGGTCCCGGTCCTTGTGGTCACGGGCGAGGCGTCTTATCACGCTGCCTACGACCACTGCACGGTCGCCTACCTGGTCCAGGCGGGCGTGACCATCGAGCATCTCCGGTTGGCTGATCGCGGCGTCTATGGCAATGGCCACATGATGATGCTGGAACTCAACAGCCTTGAGATAGCAGCGTTGCTGCATGGATGGTTGATGCGGACGCTCGTAGCTGCGGATCGCTGAGACTTTGGAAGTCGTCACTTTACGCAAGCTGATGATAGCTTAATCTTTCATAGCTTCTATAGCGCATCCAGAATGGCTGAACAGCTCTGCACGAAGTAAGCCGCTGCTGAATCAGCTTTCAACTGCTATCGGGGCGGTTCAGTGGTCTGACAGAACGCGGGCGCGACGATCGAGGGAACCCAACAGGGTATAGTGATCGGAGCTCAGATGCCCATCGTTTTGCTCTAGCTGCGGTGTCGCAAAGCCGGATTTTACGCCGACGCGCAAGTCAGCATAAAGCTGGCGAATGGCCATCATCGACAGGCTTTCTTCGGATGTGAGCTGGGCGTCGTCGTAGGATCGCACGCGCCGCGCGTCATAGTAGGCCGCCCCTGCGGCCAGGGGGACGTCGAGCCATGCCTGCAAGCCCTCGAAGACCTGGGCGTTCAGGTCCTCGTGGAACACGGCGCGCACATGGGGCAGGTTGCGGAGCATGCGGACATAGAGCGAGACCACATCTGCGACGTTGCGCATGATCGCCTGCATCCCGTCACTCTCGCCGCGGCTCAGAAGCTGGAGATCGCGGGTGGACAGCGCGGTGGCCAGCGGGTCTCGGAAGGTGAAGATGTAGCGGGCGTCGTAGAAGTGGCGGCAATGGAAGTCGAACAGGTCCGCCAGATCCTCGGCAGGACGGATCGGGTTCACGACCAGTTTTGCGCCGACCCAGCGATAGCGGCCGTCCAACGCCTGGAAGTAGTCGCGCCAGCTTGCGTCTTGCGGAAGGATCGCAGGGCAGAAGCTGCTCTTGGTCTCCTGGTTGCCCCACGCGCGGTGGCGAGCGTTGTAGCGCGCGGCGAAGCCTGGCCCGGTGTCGCCGCGCAGGTCCGGCTCGCCCAGCAGGAAGATGTCGGGGCTGTCGTTCAACGCGTTCTGCAGCACCGTGGTGCCGCTGCGCGCCGCGCCGATGACGAACAGGCGCCCCGCCGGCGGCGGGGGCGGCGCTGCGGCGCGACGGAGCCACGGGGCCTTGAGCCAAGCCGGGGTCAGGGCAGGTCCTCGCGCGTCCAGGTCGTCCCCGTGCGGATCGGCTTGCACGGCGCGCCGACGCAGACGCTGTTGGGCGGCAGCGTGGTCTTGCCCACCACCGACGAGAGGCCCACCACCGTATCGGCGCCGATCCGCGCCCCCCCGGTGACTCGGCTTCGCTCGCAGAGCCAGACATGGCGCTCGACCACGATCCGGCCGCCGAAGCTGTTGATGCGCCGGCCGTCCGCCACGTCGCGGATGGCGTGCATGTCGTCGGTGACCAGATTGACCTGCGACGACCACATGCCGTCCGCCCCGATCACAACCGCGCCGCCGTTGCGGCCGTCGACGCGCGCGTGGAGCCCAGACGTCGTGTCCTCGCCGATCAGCACCGTTCCGCCCCGCGACGCGGAGATATCCACATAGGCCAGCCGAGCCCCGTCGCCGATGACGATCAGCGCATCGGTATTTGGAAAGGCGACGTTGCGGGCGTGGACGCCGACGCCGAGCACCGCGACATTGCCCCGCGTCGGATGCAAGCCGAACCCGTTATGGAGCAATAACTCCGCATCCGGTGCAGCCAGCAGCAGATTGTCGCCTTGCGTCCACCACGCCGGCAGGCCGTCGCGCCGCACCTCCAGGTGGCTGACCCGGGGTGGGGATGGATCGCCAGGAGCGCCGCGCCCCGCTACCGCCCGGTCCAGCACGTCGAGCAGGGCGGCGTCGCAAGGCGCGCCGTGGCCGAAAGGTCGCGCGGCCGCGATCACGTCGCCGAGCGAGCGCGCCACGGCGCTCACGGCAGGTCCTCGCGACTCCAGGTTACGCCCGAGCGGACGACGCGCGCCGGCACGCCGACGCAGACGCTGTTGCTGGCGATCTCGCCGTTCTTGACCATGGCGCCTGCGCCGATCACGCAGTCGTGGCCGATCTGCGCGCCGCCCAGGACGCGCGCGTTCTCGCCCAGCCAGACGTGCCGATCGATCACGATGCGGCCCCCGCGCGTGTTCAGCCGCCGCCCCGTCGCCACATCGCGGATGGCGTGGGTGTCGTCGGTCATCAGGCTGACCCCGTGGGCCCACATATTGTCTTCACCCGCTATGATGACGCCGTCGTTGCAGGCGTCCAGCATGGCCCAGTTGGTGGCCGTGGTCCCCTCGCCGATCAGCACGGTGGAGGCTTGCAGGCAACTCAGCGCCCCTACAGCGCAGTACACACCATCACCGATCACCACCAGCGCCCCCTCTCCGCCCAGGTTGAAATGGTCGAACACCGCTTGGGCGCCGACCACCACGACCACCTTGCTGGCAGGCGGCTTGGTCGGGTTCAGCCTGAACTGCGGGACCTTGGCGTCGTCTGCGGCGAGCAGCAGGTTATCGCCCGCCGTCCACCAGTCCGGCAGGTCGGCGCGGCGCACCTTCAGCCCGCTCGTATGGGGCGATGCGGGTCCCGCCTCCGCGCCCGCGCGCCGGCGGCGGTCGGCGACCTCTGCGTCCAGGGCCGACAGCAGAGCGGGCGTGCAGGGGTCGCCGTTTCCAAGATCGCGCGCCAGCGTCCGCAGGGAGGGACGGCCGTCCCGAGAAGCGTCCGCGACCGGCGACGCGGCCTCACGCTGCGGCTGGATCGGGGCCCTGTCCCCACGACGGGCGAACCGCTGTCGTAGGCCAGCCAACGCGCGCATTACAGAGGCTTCTGCGCGATGATGACCTGGTTCTTGGGCATCAGCCCGTTCAGCAGCGCCTGGATGCGCGGCCCGTCGCGGCCCTTCAGCACCAGCGACCAGGTCTGGGCCCACGCCGCCAGCATCGGATGGCCCGCCGCGGCCTCCAGTGACGTCGAGCACTGCCAGAACATCATCCACCACATCGCCCAGTAGAAGCTGTAGGTGTAGCGCCGCTCGATCGTCAGGCCCGCGGCCTCGACCATGGCGCCGAAGCTTTGCGGGTCGATGATGCGGATGTGGTTGGGGCGTTCGAAATACTGCGGCGGCGCCAAATGCTTCTGCATCCGCTCCTGCACGTCGCCGGGCACGGTGATCAGATAGAGTGCGCCGGGGCGGCCCACGCGCACCAGCTCGGCCATCAGCACCGCGGTGTCCTCCACGTGCTCCAGCACCTCCATGCAGATCACCCGGCTGGCGCAGGCGTCGGGCAGGGGCAGCGGGTTGGCGTCTGTGACATGGGACTCGATCTTGCGGGCGGGAGTATCCTTCAGCCGCGCCGCAGCGCCGGCCAGCCGCTCGGCGTCCATGTCGGCCAGGATGACGTGGGCGCCCTGGCGGGCGCAGAAGGCCACCGGGCCGCCGTCGCCGCAGCCCACGTCCACCACCACGTCCTGCCCGGTGACCGGGAAGCCGGCGGCCAGCTCGCCTGCGCCGATGTTGTACCAGCCGGTCTCCATGGCGTCCTGCAGCCCGAGCAGGAAGCCGTCCACCCGCGGCTGACCCGGGACGGGGGCCTTGTCTGGGAGCGTCGGGTCCTGCAAGGCCCTGGCCGGAGCGGTGGGTGTCTCCTGCACCGACGACACGCCCGAGCGGCGGCCCCACGGCAGCGCCGTGGACTTGGCGCCCAGGTGATCCAGCACCTGCTGCATGCGACCGACCACCACCTCGTCGGAGCAGAAGGCGCCGAGCGCTGTGACGGCGGCGCGCGACATGGCGGCGTAGCGTGTCGCCTCGTCGCGCGCTACGGCGAAGCTCTCCCGATAGCAGCGCACCACGTCGGCGAAGTCCACCTGGTGGCGCAGGCACCGGATCGCCTGGCGCACGTCATGGGGCCAGAAGGCTGGCCGCTGGTGGCTGCCGATGACAAAGGCGTTGTCGGCGCTGACGTAGTCGATCATGGCGGTATGAAGCGGGGCCAGCGCCGGGCGGCCGGCGGACATGAACTCCATCAGCGGCAGGCATTGGCCTTCGCCGTGCGAGGTGTTGACGGCGTAGCTGGTCGCGTCCACCAGGGCGGCGTAGTCCGCATCGTCCAGCAGCCCATGGACGATCAGGATGCGGCACGCGAACCGGCCCAGCTTGGCGAGATCCTGCAGGATCAGCAGCACGCCCTCCGCCAGGTCGCGGTGTGTGGTCTTCAGGATCAGGGTTGCGTCGGGCTGGTCGCGGAAGGCGTAGATGAAGCCCGCCACCATGTCGTACCAGTTCTTGCGTCCGTCCACGGGGTTGAACACGGCGGTGTAGACCACGCCCTGCAGCCCGACCCGGCGCGCGGGCCGCCCCCGGTCGGCGTTGGCGGAGGCCTGCAGCAGGCGCAGGGCCTGCAAGCTGCGCTCGTCTTCGCCATAGGCGAAGATCGACAGGTCCAGGGTGCGGGTGTCGAACACCAGAGCCGATCCCAGGCTCAGCTCGAACGGTTCGCGCCAGCCGCAGGCGGTGGCGGCGCGGCCGATATGGCGGTCTGCGACCGGCGCGGGGATGCTCCAGATCGGATAGTCGGAGCCGAGCGCGCGTCTGACCGACTCCACGCTGAAGCGGCTATGAGTGATCGCGGCGGGCGCTTGCGCCAGCACATGGGTCCAGTCGTTGGCGGGATCGCCGTTCCAGACCTCATTGGGGATGATGTCGTATTCCCACGCGAAGACCGGCACGGTCGAGCACTCCAGGTCGACCGGAACTAGGTTGGGCGGGTTGAACGAAAGATAGACGCACGACTGTCCGTGCGCCTGGGCGGAGCGGCAGATGCGATCGGCGTCCTGCTGCGGCTTGGACACGGGGATCACGACGCCAAAGCGCTCCAGCACCGGGCGGAACGCCTTGCGCACGAACCAGTAGCTGTATTCCGGCAAACCCAGGTTGCGCCCGATGGTGCTCGCATCGAAAGTCGAGTGCTCGAGGATGATCATCCTGCAGCGCCTGGCGCCAGCAGCTCGGACGCCGGCGCGCCGGGCTTCTCAAGCATGCCTAGCCCCAGGAAGGCGTCGAGCTTGTCGGCCACCACCGCGTCGCTGCAGAAGGCCTGCATGACCTGACCCGCCGCCCTGGCCATGGCGGCGTGGCGCTCCGGCTCGAACTTGGCGATCCGATAGGCTTCCGACAGGCTGTTGCGCAGGGACGACCAGGCGACCCTGTGACGCGCGGTGGTCATGCCCATGCGGGTGTCGTGCGGCCAGCCGCAGTATTCCTCCTGCGACTGCACGATCAGGGCGCAGGAGGCGTCGATATAGTCCGCCATGGCCGTGTGGCGCGGCGAGACGGCGGGACGGTCGGCGCACATGAATTCCACCAGCGGCAGACACAGGCCCTCCGCCACGGACGCGTTCACGACCCAGCCGGTCGCCGCGATCAGGGCGGCGTAGCGCGCGTCGTCCATGTAGCCGTTGATCACCACGATGCGGCACTGGAACGGCGGCATCCGGCTGACACGGTCGTAGAACTCCCACCACCATGCCGCCGGGTCGGACCCGATCATCTTCAGCACCAAGGTGGCGTCCGGCGTCAGGCTCATCGCGGTGATGAAGGCGGTGACGATGTCGGGCCAGTTCTTGCGCCCGTCCTTGGGCGATAGCACCGAGGTGAAGACCACGCCCTCCACCTCGGCGGAAGTGGGTAAGGCCTGCTCCGGCGGGGGCGCGGGGGTCGCCATGCCCGACGCGAAGGCGGCTTGGCGACTGTCGAAGATGAAGCCCTCCACCGCTAGCGCCGCACCCTTTCCGGGCGCGCGCAGCGGCAGGTCGCGCAGCGCGCCCTGGCGGTCCCAGACCGGCGCAGGGATGCTCACAACCGGGAAGTCGACTCCCATGGCCGCCTTGACCGCCTGGGCGGCGAGGCGAGACAGGGTTATGGCGCGGCCGGTCTGGCGCAGCACCCAGCGCCAGTCGTGGCGGCGCTCGCCCTCCCAGACCTCGTCGGGGATGGTGGGATACTCCCAGGCGATCACCGGCACGGTTGGCGCGCGCAGGCCCAGAACGGTGCGGTGCGGCGGCGCGAACGAGAGAAACAGGCTGACCTCGCGACGCGCCAGATGAGCCTCGTACAGCGCGTCGACCTCCCTGGCCGGATCGGCGACGACGCAGACCTCGCCGAAGCGCTCCAGCAGCGGCCTGAAAGCGCGCAGCACGAAGCCGTAGCTGTATTCCGCCGCGCCCAGCATCTCGGCGGTGGCTTGGGCGCCGGTGGGGCTGTGGACGATGAAGTTCACCAGCGGAGGGGCGTACGGCGTCGCCTCCGCCGCCGCCTTGTCGGCGCTGTCGCCTGCACGGCCCAGCACCGAGGCCACGAACGCCTTGAACGCTGCGGCGTCGTCTTCGCTCAGCGCCAGCGCGCCGCCCACTTGGGTTTGGCCGTTGGTCAGAGCCGGACCGCCCTGCGCGCGCACGACCACGTTCACGGGCTCGCCCCGCTCCAGGTCGATCTCGTAGGGTACGGAGAAGGCGAACCGTCCGTGGCCGACGCCCGCCGCCCGCAGGTCGGGTCGATACTCCGAGGCCACCGCTTCGGCCACAAGGACCCCATCGACGAGGATTTCGACGACGACAGGGTCGTCGGGATGCTCGGGCCGGTAAGCCCATCCGTCGAAACTGCCGCCGCGGTATCCGTCGAAATGGCTGAGAATAGCTGGCGGTGTTTCAGTCATAGGGTCCGGAACGTCAGCGGAGGTCACGATGTGCGATCTGCGCCTTAACAGCGGAGTTGGCTATCCCCATCAAGGCTGGAGCCTTCCAAAGCGGCTGCGGGTTGGCCGGTCTCGGGGCCGCTCGTCAGGCGCTCCAGCGCCTTCGCCAGCGCATGCGGAGACACGACGACGTCGGCATGGTGCAGGTTCTGGAACTGATCATAGTCCACGCCTGCCACAGGGCTGGACGGGACCAGCATGACGTCGTAGTGCAGCCCGCAGGCTTGAGCCAGGGCGGCGAACGTCCGGTCTAGTCCTACGGTCACGTTGAAGTCCTTCTCGACCAGCAGAACCTTGCAGTCGGCCGGACAGAAGATGATGTTGGCTAATCCTGCGCCATGCACGCCTGCGACCGATTGCGCGCTGGCGAACAACGCAATTTGCTCGGCCAAACCCAGATCCTCCAGGAAGACCTCTTCAAAGCCGTAGCGGGCCAGCACGGGCGCAATCTGCTCCATGTTCGCCACCCGGCGCTTGGGCGCTGTCAGCTTCTGGCGACTGATCCACACTCGCCGACGCGGACCTGAAGACCAGCCGACGCCCTGCTTGAGGCGTTTGGACACTGCATCGAGGATGCCTGGATAGTAACTGTTCTGGCTCAGAAAAGATACAAGCACCATGTGCTCAACTCTATAAGTGGTATTGAAGTCGCTCCAGAAAACCCGCCCGAGATCCACGCCCAGCGCTTTCAGGAAAGACGCATAAGGTTCATTCCGAGCGCGCACATCGATCATGAACCTCACGGACGGATCGTTATATATATATGGAGCCAGCATCTCCAACAAAACGAGGCGCGAGAACCAGCTGAAAAGCCAGTGATAATAGTTTAAGTCCACCGGACCGCCGATCACGACCACCCGGCCCGCCACGCTTTCGACTCCCGTCGCATTGAAGCTGAACGTCTTCCCATCGGTCAGGTCGGCGAGCGGATACATCGAAATGATATCGTCGTAGAGCTGATTTATAAATAGACGCTTGGATTTCGGGTCTATACTAAGATAGAACCTGGTAACTATTCCTCCTGCTATCTCGAACACATTCAGGATTTGCGCGGTCGCAAGCGCCTGGAGCGGCCAATTCAAACGGCGAAATACCTGTCGGATCGCCCCAGGGTATTGCTCTGAAACGTCAAAATCGTTCACTGCGTCGCCTTCGCAGCATGGCTCGTAATCGCGATCTAAGCGACCTGAAGCGTCTGACCGGATGGCCGCTTTGCGCCTTCCGGCGCGATACGTTATCAAATTGAACAAGCGCGAGATTTCAGTCCTTATGGCCATGGTGAACGTCTCGTGCAATACGGTCGAGCTAATAGCGTACTAAAGCGGTCCAAGTCTCAAGGCGCCGGAGGTTGCTTGATCGGCCTCAGGTAAATAATTGCGACGAGTCATCCCTATGACTTGGATACGCGATCATCTCAGCGCTGAGATCGAGCCTCAGTCCTGCAATCGATGTCTCACCGCCCGGAATTAGCCGCCCCGTCTAGTCACACGTCCTTTTGCAGCGCCGGCGCTTGATGGGCGACCTTTCTTTGGCTCCCAGCCATACGGCCGAGCGTTCTGGCAGGCAAGTCGGACGCGATAGACTGTGCGGCCTACGTTGACGGCCAGCTTGGGCGGGTTGACGGCCACTTCTTCAAAACGCGTTTCACGCCCAGAAGGCCTTGGATCATCCGGTCGCAGGTCGACCGCGAGCGGTAGAGAGACTGGAACCCGCCCTCATGGCGCGCCCATCTGCGAGCCGACGCCAAAGGTTGCTTAGATCGACGGCAAGGCTTGACCATGATAGATCGCCATTCCGATGAACGGGGAAGCGCAAGTGGCGGGCGGGGTGGTCCACGAACTGCCCGTGGACCTGAAAGCCGCCCTGGTCGCGCATCCACGAGCGCTCGCGACTTGGGAAGACATCACACCACTCGCACGCAACGAATGGATCTGCTGGGTCGAGTCCGCCAGGAAGTCGGAGACCAGAGTTAAGCGGATTACCTGGGGCCGAGAAAATCTCGAGAATGGCCAACGCCGGCCATGTTGTTGGCCAGGATGTCCGCACCGCTAAGCGGATTTTCTTCACTCGATTAAATTCAACACCTCCAACGCTGCATGAAAGGGCAGTCGTGCTCCGCGCCCGTGGCCGACGTTGGCTAAAGCACGGAAAGCGGCTCCAGCCTGTTCAAGCTTTCGGCCATTGGGAGTCAGAAGCGCGCCGAAGCGATGATGGATCGGCTGCAGATTGAGCGTCAGCTCATCGTGCTTCGCCACGAGCGACGTAGGAGGCTAGGCTGGTATACTCCTCCAGGAGCTCCAATATCCTAAGCCGCCGGACGATCGACACCGTTAGGAGCAGACAACCCGCGCTCTCGGAAGATCAGCGCTGGCCTGTGACGACTACAAGGGGGTCGCTGTGGCGGCCATCGGCCAGGATGCAGCCCACAACGCCGCGCAAGCCCGCTCGCTCGAGATAGAGCTGCACGAGGCGGGCATGGCCAGCCATGTCGAGGCTGCTCCAGACGGCGACCGCCTTGGTAGGGAAGCAGCGATTTGAGAAGCTGACCGCCATCGGCGAGCCGGGCCTGAGCGTGCGAGCGACGTCAGCGAACACTCTGACGGGCCGCTGCAGATACTGAACACCGACACAGCAGAGCGCCGCATCCAGGCTCGCGTCGCCCAGCGGCAGGGTCGGCGTGCGGTTCAGGTCCTGCACCAAGCGGCGGGTCAGGCGTGGATTGGCGGCGAGCTCCTCGGCGTTCATGCCGTGGCCGATGACCTCGGCGAGCGTCAGCTCGGCCGGCAGGTGGCTCACCCAGCTCGACATCAGATCCAGCACCACCCCGCCGGCTGGCAGGATCTCTCGGTAGTAGGCGGTCAAGGCCGCTACGGCGCCTTCGTCGATGTGGGTGACCAGGCGTGGCGGTGCGTAGAAGTCCGCGTCGTCGCCCGGATCGAGCTTCTCGAAGGCGCCGGGGGGCAGTTCGGGCAGGAGGTCAACCAACCCGGCGCGCCTCGGCCCAGTCGATGACGCCCACGCCGATCACCAGCCCCGCCGCCATCGCCGCGTAGGTCACCGCCACGGCGCGCTTGGACAGCACGAACTCCCATCCTGGCGTGAAGCGCTTGGGGGTCGCCAGATAGTCAACGGCCGCGGCTACGGCGGAAATGGCGACTGCATCGCCGATGAGCGCGGCGACGCCAAGCGGGCGCTCGGGGCCGAAACGACCTTCGAACAGGAGAGCCCAGAAGAAGGTCGCCGCGCCATGGGTGGCGTAGCCCACACCCGTATGGGCGAGGTCGGCGTCACGCAGCTGGGCGGCTCCCGGCCCGTGAAGCCAATGGCTCGTGGCGTTCAGCGGCTGCAGCGGGCCAGTGCCTTCCGCCTTGGCCATCAAGGCCAGCGCCATGGTGGACGTCGCCGCAGCCGTCGTGGCCGATACGCCGGCGCGGGTCAGTAGGGTCAGCCAGCGGGTCATCTTGTTTCCTGCGCCATGCCAACTGCGTATTTGGATCGCCGGTTCCCGTGCGGACCTCCACCCAGACTCTTCTCGCGCCTTTGGACGACCAAAGGTGAAGTTCCAGACCGCGAGCCGCCGGTCGGTCGCTACAGCGCCTCGAGGTGGAGATCAAAGCGCCAAGAGGTCGTGGAGGTTAGCCCTCTGTCCGAAACGCCGCTGTATCGTGCAGGCTCAAGTCCACGCGGAGAACCCGCTTGTGACGCCAAGCGTCCCGGGCTGGAGAGCGTTTGAGCGCACGCTATCGCCGGCCGCGTTCGGCCCCGCTTCCAATCCGCGAATTTAACCCAAGTTTTGAAGCAGGATTGTTCTCACTTCCTCCCACACTCCCGTCGTAAACTGCAGAACATATGCGCCTTTAAAATTAAAGGGCTGCAGTTGGAGGTTTAATGGGCGGAAGCCGCCGTTCTCGATATCTGTGTTTGAAGGCACACCGAGTTTTCGATACGAATTCGTTATTAGACAATACGTAAACTTTGGAAACACGTTTTGGTAAAAATCAATGATCTCCTTGTTGCTTAGGTGCTGCAAGACATCCTTCATGATTAATAAGTCGGCTCCAGGAACGTCTTCCTTTTTCTCCGGCATGATATCGAACGAGACATTGGATGATGCGAACGTCGCGTTGTTCTGAGCGATCACGGTCGAAGCGACGTCGAATCCGCGATATGATATGCCATCAAAGCGAATATACCTCGAAAATGACCAATCCCCACAGCCTATATCTACAGCATAGCAGATGCCATTTTGATAAAGAAAATTCTCTAGGAATTGTCGGTAAGCTAAATTGTAGTATGGATCAGATCCGGGTCCGGAGCTATGACCGCCCCAGTCTGAATCGGCTGCATATTTCGCCTCGAAAGTTTCAGACAAGCTCATCGGTTTCTCAATCATAGCGATTTTCGCTGGCGGGCGTCGCGGTGTCACCCATCCGGCTTTGGACGTCAATCGAGGACGTTCATGATCCTGACAGGGTCTACGCGTACGGCTCCAGTGAGTATCCCTTTCGGCGAGGAGCGAATAAAACGAGTTTTCCGAATGCTTGCCCTGGGAGAGCCGTCTTTCATCGCGCTCGACGGCGTTGGATGGGCGTCGAAATCCTGATGCCGCTAGCCTTGCGTGCGCCTCGGGCGACTTTGCCTTCCGGCACGTTCAGCGCAACCAACGTAGTCGCACCTTGGCCATTGTCGCATCCGAAATAGGCGTCCTTCAAATTTTTGTTACTGTGCCTGACACACCCGTTTCGTTTCCATAGGGTCGATCCAGACGATAGGAGAAGAGTTAAAGTCCATGACGACGACGGCCGTTGCTGAGTTCAGGGAAGTGCACTACCAATCGTAAATCTAGCTTCCATGACATCTCCAGCTGGGCTATCGCGCCGAGGCCGGTCTTGTACTGTCTCAAATGGGTGGGCCGCACCTTGAGGCTGAACGCCGTCGCGCCAGAACTAGCGCCTTTAGCCCGAAGTGGGCGTAAAAATGACGAGGTAGATTTTGCTCGCCACCCTTGAGCTTGCGGAACGGTTAGAAGGAGATGGTCGCTTCGAGGAGGCTCTCGGCCTGTACCGCACATTGATTCAGAGTGGGCGAGCTGACTGCACCACCTTTATCCGCTGTGCGACCTTGCACCGGGAGCGCGGCCGCCCGGCCGAGGCTCACGCCGTGCTTGAGGCCGCCATCGTCCGTTTCCCCAGCGACCCTTGGCCACGCCATCGCCTGGGGGAATTAGATGGTCAGTGCGGTCGTCACCTAGCCGCCTATCAGCAGATGCGCTCCGCCATGGAGCTGGCGCCTGACGGGGAGGAGTTCCGCGTAAACGTCGCAGCGGTGAGCGGGCCGCTAGGCTGGTACGACGTCGGCTTCGCCGCCGCGCGGCGGTTGAGGCCGGATGTCGGCGACTGGTGGGCTGGCGCGCGCCAGGGCGCCCTGGACCGCTACGAGTCAGAACGGAGCGCCGCGCTGGCGCTGCTGCGAGGCCGCGGAAAAGATGGGCGAACGGCGCACGCGTCATGCTGGGCGATTGGGCAGAAGCTGGTCGGTCTTGGGCGGCTGGTGACGGCGATGCGGGTCGCTGACGCGCTTATCGCCGAAAAAGTCGACTTCTACCCGGCCTATTATATGCGAGCTGATATCATCCTTCGCCAGTCGGGGCCGGACGCAGCGCTGGCGTTCGTGCAGGCGAATCCCGTCATGAAAACTGACGCTCGTGCCTACTACCAAAGGGTAGGGCGCCTGCTCCACGAGTGCGGCCGTTATCAGGAGCTCTTGGACGAACTCGACGCGGCGGAGCTTCCCGATGACGAGGAGCTGCGTCAGTTACGCTTAATGGCGCTGCTGATGCTAAATTCCAAAGCCAAGCTGCGCAGCTACTGCCAAGACTGGTTGACCAGCTCGCCAGACGCCATCGTCCCGGCCGCCACTCTTGCCGGCCTTCGCGCACTCGACGCCGACGTCTCGGCTTGGCGAGGCGGCCAGCCGACGCTCATCAAGCCCCATCTCTGCCAATTCTGGGATAAGCGGGACATTCCCAGCGACGTGCGCGGGGTGATGCTGAGCTGGACCGCATTCAACCCGGAAGTCGACTACACCGTTTTCGACGACGCCGGCGCCCGGGCCTTCCTCGCCACCCACTTTGGCAGCTCAGTCGTGCAGACCTACGACGCCTGCCACCATCCGGCTATGAAGGCCGACTATTTCCGGGTCGCCTTCCTCTATCATGCGGGAGGCCTCTACGCTGACGCTGACGAGCTGTGTCTGCGGCCGCTCGGTCATGTGTTGTCCGCGGCGGAGGATGGAGAGATTGTGGCGGTGCTTTCCGGCGATCTCCCGGGCTATGTTCACAACTTCTTCCTGGCGGCGCGCCCGCGTAGCCGAATTCTAAGGCTTGCCCTCGATGACGCCACTCAAAACATCGCTCGAGTGCTGCAGGCTGGGCAACGTCCCGGCATCTGGGGAGTCACCGGACCAGGGCTGATAACGCGAGCCATCGGCGCGTTCCTCGCCGCCCAGCCGCAGAGTTGGGAGCGTGAAGACGTGCTGCTGCTCGGCCGTAGGCAGTACGCAAGCTACGCCCGCACGGAGAACCGGCTGGCTTACAAGTCCAAGCCGGAGACCAACTGGACCGTGGCCTGAGCTAGGGACGCCTCACGCCGGCTCAGCCAGCTGCTCGCGCGTTTCCCGGGCCTGAGACCGCAGGTCGGCACGCCCTGGTTCAAGCTCCAGGCCTCTCTCGAAGGCCTCGGCGGCGCGCGGCGTATCGCCTGCCCGCAAGTAAAAGTTGCCGAGCAGCGAGTAGGTCTGGGCGTTGGGAGAGGCGTCGGCTAGGCAGGCTTCCAACGTCGCGATCGCCTCTTCGCGCCGGCCTTGCGTCTCGTACGTATCGGCCAGGATGTTGCGGTGGTCTGCGACCCTCGGCTCCATGGCGATGCACCTGAGCATGTTGGCGCGGGCTGCTTCGGGGTCGCCGCTCAGCAGGAAGGCGATGCCCGACCAGAGCAGCGCCCGCGGCTTGCCTGGAAGCAGGCGAAACGCTTCACGCCCGGCGGCCGCCGCGCTCGGCACGTCCCCTAGCTTCACCAGCACCTCGGTCAGGATCATGTGGCCGAGACCATAGCGCGGAGCGAGATCGATAGCCTGCTGGGCCGCCTCGGCGGAGTCCTCCAGCCGGTCGCCGTACATCAGCGACTCGGCGTAGTCGAACCACACCTCCGCATCGTCAGGGGCGATCTCAGTCGCCTGGCGATACGCCTCGACAGCCTCGCCCCGGCGACCCAGATGATGCAGCGCCAACCCCTTCGACCGCCAGCCCTGATCCGACCCGGGCGACTTCTGGAGGGCAATGTCCAAGCTCTCCACCGCACCCGCAAGATCACCGTGGTGGATGAGGTACATGCCCTTGCGGAGTTCATAGTTGTGCGCGTAGCGCATGTAGCGCAGCACGTATTCCTCGAAGGTGAAGCGGCCCTCCGCATGGAAGGTGTAGCGGGTCTGGTCGTCGGCGAACCGCAGCCCGAAGTGGCGAACGACCCCCGGGTGCAACGGCAGCTCTCCTGACGGGAAGGGCGCCTTCAGCATCGAGTGCAGCGCTAGGCGAGTGGTCTCCGCATCCACGCCCATCTTGTCGAACAGTTGCGACATGAGCACGCCGAACAGCCGCGCGTTCGGATGGTGAGGCGACATGAACAGCGCCTCGCTGCGGAAATCCGCCTCCATGAGCGAGCTGAGATCGAAGCCGGTGCGAGCGTCTCGATCTCTTTGCAACTCCATATGAAGTTCGAAGAGGCGGTCGAGGTGAGCCGCCTTGACGATGTCGTGCCCCAGGTATCTCTCCAGCGCCTCCTCGGGCGCGACGCCGTTCGTGATCAGCCGGTTCAAGAAGCTGTCGCTGAGCTGTCCTGGGTAGGGCCCGTCCGGCAGCGGCGGTTCCGGCGCGTTGTGGACGTGAGGCTCGTGCGCGTAAGGCCAGAGATAGGCCTGAAGCACCATGGGGAAACGATAGAACGCCACGCCCGGCCGAAGGAGGTCAGGACTCACCGCTTCGTTGAACTCACGCTCCTGGGCCACGACCATATCGCTGTCCCGCACGGCGGCGGCGACCGCGGCCCGGTCCATGCCGGTATCGTCCACGACCTGGACCTCCTGGCCGTCCGGGGCTCCGATGAAGTCGCGATAGAATATCGCGATCGCATTCGCCTGGCAGTTGCCGACGAAGGCCACTTTCTTCTGTCTCATGGGACGCAGGCGCTTCTTACTTCAGGATGCGAATGGGGCTCCGCCATCTAATGCCTGCGGCGCGAAAACGTGCAAGTCGCTGAGTCTCAGCGATACGGCTCATTGCGTCCGACGTCAGCCTTCGGCAGAACTGCGTCGCGTCCTAGGCCTTCCTCAGCTCGGCGGTACGCTGGTCCGCGCGATGAAGGAAATCGTTGAGAAGCGCGGGTTCGATAAGCTCGCTATACTGGCGACGTATCTCCCGCACATACATCTCTAGGCCGGCCGGCGAGTTCCACACGATAGAAAGATTGCGGGCCAGGAAGTGCTCGTCCGAATAGACGCCGTGGATCATTTCCACGCCGGGTTCCGGCTCCGTCATGGCAAGGCTCAGCGGCAGGCCAGACAATTTGCCGGCGGAGACATGCTGCAGGCCCATCGAGTCGATATGATAGGAGCCGGGAAGAACGGCGTTGAAGTCTTGACAGTTGAAGCCGGCCGACATCAGCGAGCAGACCAGGAAGGACTCGGAGAACACCAAATCCGCCGGCGGCGTCTGGCGAGCGGCCTCCAGCTGGCGGCCGGCGAAGGCATGCAGCAGGCCGCGCCGGGAGGCCGCCACGATTGGGAAGTAGAAGTGCCAGACAAGCGGGAAGGCCTTGGCCGCTGGCGCGAAGAACGGCCAGTCGCGAGGCTGGCTGGCAGGCGTCGGCGTCAGGCTGAAGTCCAAACCTACGCCGTCTAGCACCTCCTCCTGCTTCGACAGCAATCGCTCGCACAGCCTGTTGACATAGGCCACGGCATCCTTCGTAAATTGAAGATCGTAGTCAATCATGACGTAATAATCGTATTGGGGCTGTTGTACTACTGACAGATACAGGGCGAAATCGCCGAGCAGCCACATGTTGGGGTGCGCGTCACTGCGTTGGGCCAGACCTGCCGCCCGCACATCCTCCGCAAACGTCCAAACTGTCGCAGGATAACGCGCGTCGATTTCCGCCTTGCGGGGCCCGAGCACGTCGCCATCCAAGAGGCCGAAGAGATCGTAAAGACGCCCCTCACCACGCCCCTCAAGCGCATCCCACATGTTGTGGAACTTGTCGTCCATCACGTGGGAGCGGATAAGTGCGGCTACCCGGGGCTCTCCCGCCGAGCGGGGAGGCGGCAGCTGCACCAACTGCGGGATCGGCGCTCCGGTGTAGCGTCCGAGCCGCGCGCCGGGTCCGTTTAGGAACTCTTCAGAGCGCAGAGCCTGGGCGATCATATCTTCGAGACTGACGCCCCCAGCGACGAAGCCGTCGACGACCTCGGCAGTCTCCGGATCGCGTCCGAGCACAGCCCTATAGACGGCTGCGACATCGGCATGCGTGACGGCGGTGGACAAGGCGGGCTCTTGGAAGGGCGCCACTGAGGGGCTCTAAGGACGGTCCCTTTTGCAGAATCATACCGTCGCCGCAAGCGGCTCCGCCTTGCCACCTCGGGCGCTGACGGCTAGCTCGACGGTGCCGAGACAGACATCGACGCACGGACCGCCCAAGAGATGGCTTCCATATTCGCGGACGCGGAAGACTTGGAGCGTCGCGGCGACCTGCGTGGGGCGATGACGGCCTACGCCAAGCTGGCGACCTTGGGGCTTGGTGGGGCGGAGCCGCTGATCCGTGAAGCCCTGCTCCGACGCCAATTCGGTGAAGTAAAAGGCCCGGTGGAGCTGCTGCAGGCCGCCGCCCGGATTGATCCCGCCAACCCCTATCCGCACATGCGGCTCGGGCAGATTGCTGAAGGTCTGCGCCGTCACGCTGCCTCGTCCGGCCACTATGGCGACGCGGTCACGACGGCCCCGGCGTCCGACGAGATGAAGGTCAACCTCTCTGCAGCCTATATCCGGTTGGGGTGGTTCGACCTCGCGTTCAGCACGTCGAAGGCCGTGGCGCCGGAGGTCGGAGACTGGTGGGCTGGCGCAAGGCGGCAGGGGCTGGACACCTATCGCGAGCGCCGGCGTGAGGCGCTAAGCGCGCTGCGTAACCGCCCACGGCCGCTGGACCGCGGCAGCGCCTGGGAGATCGCGCGCCATCTGCATCATCTCGGCCGGCTGAAGCTGGCGCTGCGGCTCTGCCGGGAGATGATCGCCGCTGATCCCGATTGGTTTTGGCCTGTTTGGCTGGCCACTGACACCATCGCCCGCGAGGAGGGGCCGGAGGCCGCTCTTGCCTACCTGCATGCCTCGTGCTGGTCCGGTCGGGGCTCGCCGGAGTACCTCGAAGCGCAGGCGCGCCTCGTGCTGGAGTCGGGACGCTACACCGACTTCCTTGAGCGGCTGGAGAGTGAGCCTGGGACCGAGCGTCGAGGGCGCGTCCACGACACCGTCGTCGCCGCGCTCTGCACCCTCGATCGGGATGAAGCCCTAAGACATTACTGCATCGACTGGATGATAAAGGAGCCGAAGCTCGCGACCCCGGCCGCCTATCTCGCGCTGATTGAGATCCGACGTGCCGCGCCTGGGCGGATCGCTGCGTTCCCCCGACCGGTTCGCGCCCACCTTATGCAGTTCTGGAACTCGGCGGAGATCCCAAGGGATGTCCGGCACACGATGGGGAGCTGGCTTCGCTGTCATCCGGGTTGGGAGCATACCGTCTTCGACGCCGTCCGGGCTGAGGACTTCCTCCGCGAGCAGCTCGGTGAGACGGCGGCCCGGGCGTTCCAGCTCTGCTACCACCCAGCCATGATGGCCGACATGTTCCGCGTCGCCTTCCTGTCGGTCGCGGGCGGCTTCTACGCGGACGCAGACGAGCAGTGCCTGCAACCGATGACCGACATCCTGCCCGATCCCTACGCGGTGCAGATCGTGGCGCCGCATTCGGGCAATCTTCCGGGGCACGTCGACAACAACTTCTTTGGGTGCCGGCCAGGTAGCGCCATCTGCCGCGCGGTGACGGCCAGCATGGTGGAAGATATTCTTCAGTTCGCTCAGGAGGGGCGCAGGCCCGACATCTGGCAGGTGACCGGCCCCGGCGCCCTGATGCGCGGCGTGGCTCATCACCTCGGTTTGGGTGGGGCGGAGGCGTCCTCGTCGGTCGTCATCCTGCCCATGCAGCAGTACCGCGCCTTCGTGCGCACCGACGACGAGCTCGAGTACAAACGCCATCCCGCCGCCAACTGGCGGCTTGCGGCTCTGGATTGAGCCGCCGCCATGTTTGAAGCCGCCGCGGCGTTCGAAGCCCAGGGACTGCTCGATCACGCCATCGAGGTTTACGCGGCTCTGGTGGAGCAAGGGCGCGGGGGCGCGGAGGCGATGATGCGCAAGGGCCTCCTGCACCGCCAGCTGGGCGAGGTGTCGCAGGCGACGCACAGCTTTGAGCAGGCCCTGGCGGCGGCCCCCGGGGATCCTTATCCCTTGATGCGCCTGGGACAGCTGGCGGAAGACCTCGGCCGGCTGATGGCCTCGGCCGGCTTCATGCGCGGGGCCGTGGAGCTCGCCACGCGCGACGGCGGGTCCCGACTTCAGGAGATGCAGGTCAACTTGACGCTAGCCTACACGCGCCTGCAATGGCTCGATACCGCTCGGGAGGTGGCGCGAAGTCTACCGGAGGGCCTGCCGGACTGGTGGGCCGGAGCGCGGGAGAAAGCGCTGTCCGAGTTTGCATCGGCCCGGTCAGCTGCGCGAGCGCTGCTTGAGGCCCGGCGTCAGCGCGATCTGTCGCCAGACGAGGAGCTCACGCTCGCGCGGCATATGCTGGCGCTGGGGCGTCTCAAGACGGCGAGAGCGATCTGCGCCAGCCTGATGCCTCGCCATCCCGACTGGCACGTCCTCACCTACTTCATGGCCGACGTGGCGGCTCGTGCGGGGGGAGCGGAGGCGGCGCTGGCCGTGATGCGCGCCGATCCGCGTTTGCCCCGCGACACGATCGAGTACATCGGATCGGAGGTCCGCCTGCTGCAGGAGCTGGATCGGTGGGAGGAGATCCTGCAGCGCTTGGCCGAGACGCCGCAGGTGCCGCGCTTCCCGCACGTCCGTCGCGCCGGGGTAACCGCCCTGCTGCGACTCGGCCGGCTGGAGGCGCTGAAGGCATACTGCGTGGAGGGAATGCGTCGCGAACCGATGGAGGTCGCCCCGGCGGCGTCGATCGTCTTTCTTCATGCGCGAAAGGCGAAGATCGCGCCCGGCGCCTCGCAAAGCCGCCCGGTTCGGGTGATGCAGTTCTGGGATAGCCCGACCGTTCCGCAGGACGTGCAGGCGGCGATGGCCAGCTGGACCCGTCTAAATCCAGGCTGGACCCACGTCCTGTACGACTTGGCGGGCGCACGCGACTTCTTCGCCACCCACCTGGACCCGGAGGCGCTTGCTGCGCTCGATCTATGCTTCCATCCGGCCATGACGGCGGACCTGTTCCGCCTCGGGTTCCTCCACGTTTGCGGAGGCGTCTATGTGGATGCCGACGAGCTCTGCCTGCGTCCGATGGAAAGCCTGCTGCCAGACCTAGCGCACGCGGAGATCGCCGCCGCGCTGGCCGGCAGCTTCCCGGGTTATATCGACAACTTCTTCATCGCCGCGAAGGCGGGCGGGGAGGTGACGGGATCAGTCTTGCAGGAGGCGATCGCCAACATTCTGCAGGCTCACCGCGAGGGTCGCCGCCCCGACATATGGCAGGTCACCGGGCCAGGCGCCCTGACCCGCGGGGTGGCGAGATATCTGGCCTCCGGCGACCGCAGTTCTGCTGATGTGGCTCTTCTGCCGATGCAGCAGTATCGGGGTTGTGTACAGACCGACGGGTCGCTCGCCTACAAGCGTGATGCAGCCGCCAACTGGCGCATTTCAGAACTTCGCTGAGCGTTGAACTACGCCGATCACAGACCTGCTGGAGGAGCGGATAACGGATACTGTCATGGTGCCGACGAGGAAAACAAAGGTTCCTTCAGTCGATGAGGCGGCGAGCGCTTATCGAAGCAGATCATCGCGGGGCTGGTCTCCGCTGCATTGACTAGGCAGGCGCGGACAGTCGTGTCACGCCTGATGTAGACGGGCCTGCGGAGGGCGGAATGGTTCGAGTCGGACGTGTGGCGCTGGTGGCCCTTACATCGATCACACTCGCCGCCGGAGCTAAGGCCGAGGATCGAAAGGCCTCAGGCGCACAGCCCAAGAGCATCGCCCAGGCGAGCTCGGGGCTGCAGCGCTTGCCGGGTCTCCTGCCGGTCTACCTCGATCCCAAAGGCGGCCGCGTGCTGCTCGCCCTGACCTCGGATGCGAAGGGCGACTGCGGCGAGTTCCTGTACCAAGTCTACATGCGCGCCGGCCTGGGCTCGACGCCCGTGGGGATCGATCGCAACAATCCCGGCCCAACCAACATCTTGGCCTTCCATCGCGTCGGTCCCAAGGTCATGGCCGAGCTGGAGAACCACGGTTTTCGCGCCGACGAGGGCGCAGCCGACGAACAGCAGGCGGTGCGCGACTCGTTTCCGCCTTCCATCGTCTGGTCCGGCGACATCGCCGGCGAGGACGCCGACGGCAAGGTGCTGGTGGACGTATCGAGCTTCCTCACCCGCGACGCCTTCGGCGTGGCGGACGCCCTGAAGGCCGCCGACCAGGGCGACTACCACCTGGCCGCCGACCGATCCTACCCCGACGTCGCCGAGGTCCAGGCCTTTCCGGAGAACCTGGAGTTCGACGCCCACCAGACCTTCGTGTCCGACAAGCCCGGGGAAGAGGTCAGGGGCATCGTCCCCGAACCCCACGCGGTGACCCTGGTCGAGCACCAGTCGCTGATCAAGCTGCCCGATCCGGGCTTCGTCCCGCGACGGGCGGACCCGCGCACCGGGACCTTCAGCGAGCTGGTGGCCGACTATGGCGCAGCCCTGAGCTCGCCGGTGGTCTACCGGCTGGCCACCCGCTTCCGACTGGAGAAGACCGATCCCTCCGCCGCCCGTTCGCCGGTGAAGAAGCCCATCGTCTTCTATGTCGATCGCGCAGCGCCAGAGCCGATCCGCTCCGCCCTGGTGGAGGGCGCGCGCTGGTGGGCGCAGGCCTTTGACGCTGCGGGCTTCGTCGACGCCTTCCGGGTGGAGGTGCTGCCGCAGGGCGTCAGCCCGCTGGACGCCCGCTACAACGTGATCAACTGGGTGCACCGCCAGACCCGAGGCTGGTCCTACGGCTTCCCGGTCACCGATCCACGCACCGGCGAGATCGTCAAGGGGTCGGTGCTGCTGGGATCGCTGCGCGTGCGCCAGGATAAGATGATCTTCGAGGGGCTGGTGGGCGCCGACAGAAGCGGCTCAGGCGCGCAGGACGACCCCATCCGCATCTCGCTGGCGCGGCTGCGCCAGCTCGCCGTGCACGAGACCGGCCATGCGCTCGGCTTCTCGCACAATTTCGCCGGCAGCACCTACGGCGACCGGGCCTCGGTGATGGACTATCCCCCGCCCCGGATCGGCGTCATCAACGGCCAGTTCGACTTCACCGACGCCTACAAGGTCGGTGTTGGCGACTGGGACCGCTTCGCGGTCAAATGGCTTTACAGCGACGCTCCGGCGACGTCCGCCGGCGAGGCGACGCTGGAGGCGATCGTGCGCCGGGGCTACGCGCAAGGCCTGCGTTACGTCCGTGACGAAGACGCTCGTCCTACCGGCTCCGCCCAGCCCTATGGCGCGCTGTGGGACGATGGCCCCGACGCCATAGTCGGTCTCGCCCATGTCATGGAGATACGAAGCCTGGCGCTCTCCCGCTTCGGGCCGGCCAACATCGCCGCCGGTGCGCCGCTGTCCGACCTGCGGCGGGTGATCGTCCCGATCTATCTCTTCCATCGCTACGAGGTGGATGCCGTGTCCAAGTCCGTTGGCGGGGTGGATTTCACCTACGCCACCCGCGGCGACGGCCTGCATGCGCCCATGCGCGTGGACGCCGTCCGCCAGCGTCAAGCCTTGGCTGCGATGCTGGCCACCCTCAATCCATCGGTGCTCGATCTGCCCGACGCCCTGGTCAGTCAACTCTCGGCCGGCTTCGATGGCGCTTCAGACAAGGCCTATGAGATCGAGGTGTTCGGCGGCAAGCCGGCAACGCCGGTGTTCGATCTCGGGCTCGCCGCCGACGCCGCCGCGGACGTCACGCTCGCCGACCTCCTGGAGCCCTCGCGCCTGGAGCGCGTCGCCGAGCAGGAGGCGAGCGATCCCGGCCAGCTCGGCCTGCCGGAGCTCCTGGATCGCACCCTCGATGCGAGCTTCGCAGGCGCGCCGCCCCGCGGGCGACCGGCGATGCTCCGTCGTCGTGTTCAACTGCGGACGGTGGCTCAGCTCGCCACCCTGCTCACGGACAAGCGCACGTCTCCGACGGTGACGGCGCAGGTCCGCGCAGCCTTGGATCGGCTGGGTCGCCGGCTCGGCGCGAGCGCAGGCGGCGATCCCGCAGACACGGCCCAGGCGCGTTATCTCTCCACGCTGTTGCTGAACCACGTCCAGGACGATCTTGGCGCCCTCGGCCAGATGGACAGGAAGCGCGCCATTGCGGTTCCGCCCGGCATGCCAATCGGAGGCGACGGGGGAGAAGACTGCTGGCTTTGCGAGAGCATGGCCTCTCCTCAATGAACCAAGCCGCGATTGAACTCGCAGGCGCCGTATCGGACATGAGACTTGCTCCACGGGCAAGGCTCCCCGGAAGACCTGCCAGGTCCGCCGGAAAGCGTCCGCCTTCAGGGGCTGCTGCCGGGTGGGGATTGGCCTTTTCAGCGACAGCCGAACAGGGCAACCTCCGGGTCGCCGCAGATGGCCGGAGCCCTCCATGACCCGCGACGATCTCACCGAGAAGTTGCTCGATATCAAGCGCCAGCGGGGTTGGACGTGGGCGCACATATCCGAGGCGATCGGAGGCATGTCACCGGTACTGATAACGGCGGCATGCCTGGGGGACATGCGCCTGCCGAAGGCTCAATGCGCCAGGGCCAAAGAGCTGTTCGACCTGAGCGAGACGGAGGAGCGACTGCTGCACGAGCCTCCGATGCGCGGGCGCCGTTCGGCCATGCCGCCCACCGATCCCCTGATCTACCGCTTTTACGAGCTCGTCATCGTCTATGGCGCCACCTGGAAGGAGCTGATCCAGGAGGAGTTCGGAGATGGCATCATGTCGGCCATCGACTTCGACTTCACCATGGAACGGCAGCCCGATCCCAAAGGCGACAGGGTGAAGATCGCGATGAGCGGCAAGTTCCTGCCGTACCGCTACTACGGCGCCCAGCAGGGCACGCCCGAACTCGGCTTCCGCGAAGATTAGAGGGCCCTGCTGCGCCCCAAGCCGACCTACGCCTTCTTCCACTTCAAGGAAGACGTTGTGAGCAACACGATGTTTATGATCTCACGACTATGAATAGGCGTCATTGCGCAACTATGTTAAACGCGCGTCGATACATGAAGTGATTGTTACTGTCGCCGCTACCCTTCGCATAGTAAAGATATCCAACCTGATCGGACGTCTGGTCGGAAGGTCTGTCTGTGCTGACGATCGTGGGATACCAGTTGAAGGGCATGGTGTTCGTATTGACTGTGGCGTCCGGAACCGGGGCTGGCAGAACGACCGCGCCCGGCGTCCAATTGAGCAAGTCGGTGGAGGTCAGGGCGTAGATGCCGCCGTTGCCGACGCAGGTCATGAGGAACTGGTTGAGGTAGGTGTTGAACGATACCTGGGGCTGTCGCATGTCGCCGGGCGCGGCGGGATCGAGCACGATCTTCAGCGGGGTGAACGCACCGCCCAGGCCCGGCGTACTGAACGCCCCATCGCTGTACTTCTGCCAACTCCCCGGCGCGCCGTCGCTGGAGATCGGAGCGCGCGCGATCGCAAAGCCGGAGACGGCGCTCTGCGGATCGATTTCTCGGGAGATGACATAGATATACCCGCCGTATTCGATGGCGGACGGGGTGGACGCGCCGGCGCCGCCGCTTGTCTGAGCCTGCGACTGCGGATCGTGGGCGCCGATGATCTGGCCCTGCCGCATCCAGGTCACGCCACCGTCACTCGACCGCGCAAGGCCGATGGCGGCGTAGAACGGCGAGCCTGAAGAAAGGACGCCGTCGAACAGGTGATTTTCGGCGTGGTAGATCATCAACAGATCTGAACCGTTGGCCGCCGGAAACACGCTTCCCGCCCCCGCGTAGTCCGCATCGAAGGCGGTCGTGCCTGGCCCGGACGGCGACAGGACGCCGACCGGCGTCCCTCCAGAGGTCGTCAACGATGCGAGAGAGAACAGATCAGGGCTCGCGAGCCCGTACGTCCGTGCGCTCCCCGTGATCCACATCCGGAAACCGCCGTCCACCTGACGCAGGAAGGACAGGTGCTCATCCGGTATGTCTGACCCGAACGGCGTACCCGGCGGGATGACGACCTGTTCTTCAGAACTTACGGTTAAGGTCGAAATCGCTCTTGCGGCGGCGCTGGGTGCGGCCGAGGTCGTGCTGTGACCGCCCCCGCAGCCAAGCAGGGGCGCGATCAGCGCGAAAGCGACGCTTCGTTTCGAGCGGTGCGCCCAGGCGGACGATCTGGCCAATGTGGACTCCGGCGCCAAGAGGACACAGGAGGCATCGCCCCCGATCCGGGCAATGATTTGTCGCCCGGCCTTTCTGCGCGTTCTAATTGCGACCGTGGCCAAGGAACAAGGGGGCGCCGCCCCAAGCCATCGGCTGAACGTCTGACGATCAGGGCTTTAGCCACCCGCTTTGGCGCCGCCTACCGGCGGCGCGCCGGTCTGATACCGGATCACGGTCGTGGACTGTGGCGGGAGAACAAGACGGAAGATCGGCCGCCCGTTCTTCGCCTCCGCCGAACGATCGGCGCGCACCAGTGTTTCGCCTGTGGGCAGGCTCAGGCGCAATTCGAAGGTGCGCGATTGGGCGCCCGCGTTGCTGATCTCGACCCGGCTGGCGTCAGCAAGCCTTGCGGAAAGGGCCCAGAGCAGCCCTGGGATGACGGGAATGGGCTTCAGCCCATCGCGGTCGACGACACGCTGCTCCTGGGTTTGGGCGACCTCGACGTCCGGGGCGTCTCCCAGCCGCCATTCCACATCTTCGCCGTTGGTGAGGTCGCGCGTCGTGGTTTGGCCAACGAGCATGGGCCGGCCGTCTCGCGGCTGAAGGATCGCGACGCGTCCAGACGGCAGCGGGAGGCCGAGGCGATGGGCGACGTCGTTCTTCGTGCGAAGCAGGACGGAGGCGGCCCTCGGCGCCTGCTCGCCGGCGCTGGAAAGGTCCGCTTCGTAGACGCGTTCCACCGGCACGCCCAGGCGATCGAGCAGGCGAATCTGCTTGGATTGTCGGCTGGCTACGGTCGTGCGGTCCGGCGCGCGATAGAGCTTCAGATCGCCGAGTTGCTCAAGTTCAGCGCGGCGCGTGGCGGTCACCATCACCATCGGGGCCGGTAATGCGGCCATCGCCTGCACGGCCATCATGCGGCGCGCGATCAGGAGTGGACTCCTCGACGGGGGAAACGCCTCGACGATCTTCGCGTCCTCCGGCGTGTCGCTCGTCGAGCCGCGCGGCCAGCAGGTGGCGAGGATCGGCTCACCACGGTCGATCGGCTCCACCTGTCCGCTGGTGTGGTTCAGCCGGCCGGCCACCACCTGCGTATGGGCGTCGGGAAAGCTGGTCCCGTTGGCGTTGGCGAGGGTCAGCCAGGCGCCCAGGTCCAGCGTCGTTCCGTCCGCGGACAGGGTGGCCACGTAATCTGCCGCCCAGTCGAACCCGCCGGCCAGGTAGGATAGGGTCACGGTGGCCGATATCGGCCGATCGCTGCGGGTCAGGACCGACAGGGTCGGCGTCGCCGACAGTCCGGTCGTGTCAGCGCCGAACTCGAAAGTCTCCGGCAAACCCGAACAGCGTAGCGCCTCGATCCCGTCTTTGGTTTGGAACACCACTCCGCCGTCCGCGTCGGACAGCAACCGCCCGTCCATCCGCTCGACGACGCCGGCCTTGGGATGGGTCCGCACCAGCGCCACGCGTCTGCCTAGCGTCAGCGCCACCAGGGCCGAGGGGCTGAGCAGGTGCGCGTCGCGGTTCTTCTCGATCACGCCGGAGGGCAAGCCGGTGACGATGGCGCTGGCCGGGTCGATCCCGTCGGCCACGCCCTCGAACCGGATCCGGCTGCCGCCGGCCGGAATGTTCACCTTGCGCGTCTCGCTGACCAGCGCGAAACCGCCGAGCCGGTCTAGATCGAAGCCGCCGGCCGCGCGGTAGGATGCGCGATAGATGGTCACCGACAGGTCTCGCGGCGGCGACGCGGCGACATCCGCCGCCTGCGCCGGCGCAGCCAACGCCAGGGGCGCGAGCAGCGCCGCGAGGACTCGACGCATGGCCCGATCCTCAGAACTTCGTATCGAAAGTGGCGCTGACCTTCGCCTCTCCATTGGCGGGCACGTCGACCATCCAGACGGTCGCGTCGGCGTCGCGCCGTACGCTGGGGCGGCTCTCCTCAACGATGCGGGTGTCGCCGACCAGCCCCTCCTGGATCAGATCGACCGTCACCGGATGCGGCAAGGCGTTGGTGAGGGTGTAGGCCATGCTGGTCTTCCAGCGGAACAGGTTGATCGCCTCGCGCTTGGTCACCACTGGCTTGACCTTCACGTCGAAGGCGTCGCCTGTGGAGAGCGACAGGCTCGACCCCATGGGAGTGTGGCCGATGGGGCTTTCACCGATGAACTGCGGGTCGCCGCGCCGGTCGCGCACGTAGAAGCGCAGCGTCCCGGCCGGGAGCTGGTCGCCCAGCCCAGCCTGCGAACCGGTGGAGAAGCGGTAGACGCTCTGAGCGCTCTGGGGGTCGTCGTCCGTCTGCATCCAGCCGCTGCGAAACTCGTAGCCGTGCTCGGCGGGGACGCCGCGAACGTCGAGGAAGCTGACTTGCTTGGTCTACTGATTAGCGATGGTGGTGGGCGCGGCCAGCGGATAAAGATAGTAGTCGCCTACTCGCTCGCGCGTCCCGCTCTGGGTCCCTGCGTGGATCAGGGAAGTCCGGTCGCGCTGACGCCAGGGCTGGAACGCTGGCTGATAGTCGCCCCCCTGAGAGGGCGAGCCGGCGACCAGGAGGGTCTGGGCGTTCTCGAAGGTCGTGCCGGTGGTGTTGGTCAGGGTCACCCAGCCCTGCACGTCCAGCTTGCTCGCTGTCTCGTCATAGGCCGCGACGTAGTCCGCCCGCCAGCCGAGGCCGGGCGTCAGGTACTGCAGCGTCGCCAGCCGCCGCCCGCCGCCTGTGGCGTCGACCGTCACCGACAGGGTCGGGCGGGCCCGCAGATTGTCTGGAACCTTGTCGAAGATCACCCGGGTCGGCAGGCGTCGTCGCGCAACACCTCGATCCGGTCGCCGATCCTGAGCACCACCCCGCCGTTGGTGGCCAGCACCTCGGCCGCCTCGCGGGTCTCGGCGCCGCTGGCGGGATTAACGTGGACGATGGTGACGGTGTGGCCAACCGCCTTCTCCATCAGCTTGGCGGGGGTGAGCAGGTCAAAGTCGAAGTTCTGCTCGACGATGGCGACGTCAGGCGCCGCGAGCGACACCGTCTCGGGTTTGATCTGGCCGGAAACGTCCTGGAACTCCAGGCGCTGGCGGCCGGGCGCGATGTCGAGCGTGCGCCGATCCTGCACGAGCGCCAGATCGTTGTTGTAGATGGTCACAGACAGGGCGCGATCTGCAGCGATGGCCCGAGTCGCGAGGTCGCCTGACGCTGACGCTAGGAATACGGCAACCCAAAACTTCGCCTGCGACATTCATCCTCCTAGGTCGAACGTAGGATGCAACACCCTGAGTCTTCGGATCAAGTCGATCAGGTGGGCTGACGGTATCCGAGCGGCGCGTCAGCCTCCCGCCCATTGCTGCCATAAACCGTCTTCAGATAGCGACATCAGCACCGCCCCAAGAGCCTGACTCAAAAGCCTACTTGTGCCCAGGCCGCCCGCAATCTTTCGTCTTCGCTCGAGAGATGTTCGATTTGACAGAGACTTTCTAGGAACGGCCTACGGCCAAAGGGACTGCCGACTTCGTCAGTATCTGCGTCAAGGCATAGCGGCTGTCCATCCCTCGCCTGTTCACTGGACCCGCTTTCTGATGCCGACGCGGCCTGGGCGGCGGCGAGATCAGCACGGTCTCCGTGCTCACAACGGCCATACTTCGTCTGGAAACGCGACGTTCGGGATTGGGTGAGAACGGCGCCGCACGTCCATACGGCCGATGTGTCTAGCCCACCGCGACGGCCGGCGCTTTCTCACCTTCACTACGCTCGAACTCCAGGATGTCCCCAGGCTGGCAATCCAGATAGTCGCAGATAGCCTCCAGCGTGGAGAAGCAGAGGCCCTTCACCTTGCCCGACTTCAGGAGCGAGAGGTTGGCCTCGGTGATGCCGACGGCCTGTGCCAGCGTCTTGGAACGTACCTTGCGTCTCGCAAGCATGACGTCGAGGCGCACGATGATGGGCATCAGACGAAACCCCGGGCGTCGTCTTCGATCTCACGCCCGAGCGTAATGACCGCGGCGATGACGAACAGGAGCAGGCCCAGCACCCCCTCCTGCACGCTGCCGAGGTGCGCCCACCGCCGGTCCACCTCCAGCCCCAAGGCGGCCAGCGCGACATGGCAGAGGAACGGCGAGACGCTGTCGACAACCAGCCACGCTCCCGTGCCCCGCAGCCGCCGGGCGTTGGCCGGCTGGAACACAGCGCCCTGGGCGTAGAGGTGGAACAGGGCGGCCTGGTTCAGGAGGATGGCGAGCTTGGGCGCTTCCCGCACCACGGCGACCAGGAGGTAGGTCAGCTTCTCGCGCGCCGACAGGTCGCCGAGCGCCGTATAGCCCTTGGGCATGTGGCCGGAGGTGTCCAGCCAGCCGCCGTGCGGTCCGAGCCCCACCATGCCGCCGGGAAGCAAGATCATCGTCGCCAGCACCGTCGCGACCAGGGCCGTGCTCAGGAGCGCTAGCGCCAAAAAGCCGAGCGACAGCACCCGGCTGAACACGCGCACGCGCGACGGCAGGCTCGGCGGCCGACGAGGCTCCCGCCGGACGGGAAACAGCGCGGCGAGGCCAACCTGTCCCTCTCGGAGGCCGACGTCGGCGCGCCTGTGCTCCGCGTGCCGAACGCCCAGGTTGGCGGGGTCGCCCTGGCGCCAGTCGACCTCTCGGGCTTCGGCGTGCCCGGTCCGGTGGGCGCGATCGCCACCCCCGCCTTCTGGCGCTACTACTCCGGCAAAGCCGGCGAGCGGGTAGACGGGTGGATCGCCGGCAACGTGCTGAAGTCCTTTCGCCTCACCCTCGATTACCCCAGCCGCATGAGCTACTGGCAAGAAGAAGCGCCGCTCGACGCAGGCGAGCTCGACCAGGTCGGCTTGGCGCTCTCTCGCGACGGCCAGACCGTCACCATCGCCGGCGTGGCCCGCAAGAACGGCCAACCGACTGTCTCCGGCGTCTTCCCCGGTGATCGGCTGGTGAGCGTAGACGGGCGTCTCGTGGACGGTCTGACGCGTGGCCAACTCCTCGCCACCTTGCATGGCCGACCCGGTGAGACACGCGAACTCGTGCTGGACCGCAAGGGCGAGCGAATAGGTGTGAGCGCGAAGATCACCTCGTTCTAACCGAAGGGGGCGCGCCTAAAGCCGCCGTGACATCTCCACCGACTACGACAACCCGGCGGCCTAGGCGTTCTCAGCGCCGCTCGCCGTCTGGAGCTGGAGATGGAGCGGACCCGTCTCTGCAGCCTTAAGGCGCCTAGCGCTGTGGTGAAACTTCGGAGCGAAGGGATTGACCGGGCGCGATTGACCTTCGGCGCCTTGTGGCCGCCCTATTCCAGAGGGCGGGGGATCACGATGGCGCAGCGACGGGGAAGCAGCCTGGTGGCGCTTGGGTTGGTGTTACTGAGCGCGCTGGCGCTGGCGGCGCTCGCGACTTCGACGCCCCGGCCGCTCCCGGTCGACGCGGCCGCCGACCTCATCTCCGCCGGACGCGCCGCGCGCGACATCGCCACGCTCGCCAGCGTTCCGCATCCCGTCGGATCGCCGCAGAACGCGCAGGTGCGCCAGGAGCTGGTCGCGAGGCTTCGCGGGCTCGGCCTATCGCTCGAGGTGCGAGAGACTGTTCACGCCCAGCCCTTCCGTCTTCGCCCCATCGACCAGCGTTGGACGGTGTACGACGTGCTGGCGCGCATAGCCGGCCGCGATCCGCGGGCTCCCGCGCTGCTGGTCATGTCCCATTACGACAGCGTACCCCGCTCTCCCGGCGCGGCGGACGACATGGCTGGCGTGGCGAGCGCGCTGGAGATGGCGCGCATGCTCAGGGCCCGACAGCCGGTCCGCGATGTCGTCTTCGCGTTCACCGACGGAGAAGAGGCGGGCCTGATCGGCGCCAACGCGCTTTTCTCCGACCCAACCTTCGTCAAACGGATCGGCTTCGTCGTGAACATGGAGGCGCGGGGCGGTGGAGGCCGGGCGCTGATGTACCAGACGGGTCCGGACGAGCGAGGGGCCGAGCAGCTCTTCGCCGCACATCCTCGGGGGCCAAACAGCAACTCGCTCGCCGCCTTCATCTATCGGGTGATGCCGAACAACACCGACCTGACCGTAGCGCTCGCTCACGACCTGCCCGGGCTCAACTACGCCTTCATCGGCCGGCCTGAACTCTACCACACACCCATTGCGACGCCGGCGCGCGTGGAGAAGGGTGCGGTGCAGAGCCTTGGCCAGCAGGCTTGGGCGGTCGTGGAGCCGATGGCTTATGGAGCTCGGTTGCCGGCGCCAGGGCCAGACCTGACCTGGTTCGACCTCTTCGGCGTCTGGGTGATCGCCTACCCGCAGGCCGTAGGTTGGGCTCCCGTGGGTGCAGGCCTGTCGCTGCTCGCCTTCGCGGTCTACAGCCAGAGGCGTCAGGGGAATCCTGTCGCGGGCGGTCTCCTGGTCGGGGCGGGCCAGAGCCTTGTGGCTACGGCGCTGGCCGCGTTGGCGGTCCACCTCTACGCGCTCCTGGCTTTGCACGGCTATTATCACGCCCTTGCGCGAGCGCGCTGGACGGAGGTGGCGACGATCGCGGCGGCGCTCACGGCCAGCATGCTGGTGTTCAGGCTGCCGGGTACAGCACGGCCTCTGCCGCGGTGGGCGGGCGCGGTGGCGCTAGCCTGGGCGATCTCCCTTCTGCTTCAGCTTCTCGCGCCCCAGACCGCCTTCATCGCGGAGTGGCCGATGCTCCTTTCCGCGCTCGCGCTTGCGGAGCGTAGCACGGGCCAGATGGCGCGAAGTCCCGTGGCTGGCGTTTGCGCCGTCGTGGCGCTCGGATTTCTCTTCGAGCTCTGGCACGAGTTGATCCTGGGCGTTGGCGTGGTCCTGCCCGTGACAGGGGCGGCGCTCCTACCGCTCATGCTGAGTGCGGTGGCGCCCTTCCTCTTCCGCCAGCCGCCCGAAGATACTCCACCTTTCCAGCAGGCAGGCGCTAGGCGGCCATAGCCGACGCTCGAAGCCCGGTTTCCGAGGAACCGTCATGAAGCGCTCGGATGATGCCGTGCGGGCGTCCAGGCCAGCCTCTGGCTCCGCGTTGCAGCGATGGGTCTGGCGGACTCGGACTGGAGTCAACATCTGAGCAGCCCCAACTTTGGCAGCGTTCGCGAGTTTTCTCCCATGCCGACCTTGTTCGATCCTATCCGGCTCGGCGCGATCCAGGCTCCCAACCGCATCCTGATGGCGCCGTTGACCCGCGGCCGCTCGACCCGCGAGCATGTGCCGACCCCGATCATGGCGACCTACTACGCCCAGCGGGCTCAAGCGGGTCTGATCATCACCGAAGCGACGGGGATCAGCCAGGAGGGGTTGGGCTGGCCGTACGCCCCTGGCATCTGGAACGAGGAGCAGGTGGACGCCTGGACGCCCGTGACCCAGGCCGTTCACGCCGCTGGCGGCCGCATCGTCATGCAGCTCTGGCACATGGGCCGCATGGTGCATCCGAGCTTTCTGGGCGGCGCCAAGCCCGTGTCGGCCTCGCCCACCACCGCGCCAGACCGTGCCCACACTTACGACGGCCGCCAGCCCTACGAGGAGGCGCGCGCGCTGGAGGTCCGCGAAGTCCCACGGCTACTGGAAGACTACCGCCGGGCCACCCGCAACGCGCTCGCGGCGGGTTTCGACGGCGTGCAGATCCATGCGGCGAACGGCTATCTCATCGACGAGTTTCTGCGCGACAAGACCAACCTGCGCACCGACGCCTATGGCGGCCCGGTGGAAAACCGTGTCCGCCTGCTGCGCGAGGTCACCGAGGCGGTGATCGAGGTAGCCGGAGCGGATCGGACGGGCGTACGGCTCTCGCCGAACGGGGATACCCAGGGTACCGACGACAGCAACCCCGTACCGCTCTTCACCGAGGCGGCGAGAGTGCTCTCCAGGCTCGACGTCGCCTTCCTCGAACTTCGTGAGCCCGGGCCGGACGGCACCTTCGGAAAGGCGTCCGTGCCGCCCGTCGCACCGGCGATCAAGGCCGTCTTCTCCGGCCCGCTGGTGCTGAACTCAGACTATGGGGCCGCCAGCGCGCAGGCGGCCCTGGATCGAGGCGAAGCGGACGCGATCGCATTTGGCCGAACCTTCCTGGCCAACCCCGACCTGCCAGACCGCCTGCGCACAGGGGCGCCTTTGAATGGGGATGACGCGAAGACCTGGTACAGCCAGGGCGAGCAGGGATACACCGACTACCCCGGCTTAGACCAACGGCCAGCCGAGGCGACGGCCTGACGGGCTCCGCCGGCGGAGCCTGGCGTTCAGAGCCAGGAATCGCTGGTTCGCTGCGGACGATGTCCGGTACGGGCGCTCAAGGTTCAGGCTTGAAATCTCGCAAACGGCTGACTGCGGGCGCGTCCAGACGCCGGATGAGCGCGACGGTAAGCTCCACCAGCCGGTCGAAGTCCGCCCGGTTCATCACCCCATTGTGGGCGTGGGTGTATCTCACCGGGACGACGAGGTTCACCGTGGGCGCGCCGCCGTTCGCCCGCTGGATCTCAGCGGAGTCGTCGCCGTACCCCTGGGCGACATCGAATTGCAGCGGCGTCCCGATCTCCCTGGCGGTGGCCCTGGTCAGCGCCACCAGCCGGCGGTTCGGCAGTTCGCTGGAGTCGTAGAGGAACAGCGCCGGCCCGGCGCCAAGCTTCACCTGGCTCTCATCCGGATGGTTATCGGGCGTATCGCCGGTGACGCCGCCCTCGATGGAGATGGCGACGTCCGGCTTGATCAGGGCGGCGGCGGCCTGAGCCCCTCGCAGGCCAACCTCCTCCTGCACCGTCGCCGCCACGAAGAGCTGGTTGGGATGGCCGCTCGCCGCCAGCCGGCGCAGCGCCTCTACGACGACTGCGCAGCCGACCCGGTCGTCGAAGGCCTTGCCGACGTAGTCTCCCGTCCCGTTCAGATCGGCGAAGGGGGAGTAAGGCACGACGGGATCGCCCGGCTCCAGACCCAGGCGCGCGGCGTCCGCCGCCGACTTCGCGCCCACGTCCAGGAAGATCTGGTCGCGCGGCATGACCTTCGTCCGTTCCTCCGTCGGCGTGTAGTGGATGTCGCGGATGCCCGTGACGGCCAGCACCGGCCCCTTGGAGCCGATGATGATCCACCGCTGGTCCGGCAGCGCCTGGTCCAGCCAGCCACCCAGCATCTGCATGGACATGAAGCCCCCGTCGGTGATGCGCCGCACGACGCCTCCGAGCTCGTCCATGTGGGCGTCCAGCATGACCCGGGGACCGCCCGACCCGTTCTGCACGATGACCGAGCCCAGGCCGTCGTAGCGGATGGCGCCGTAGGGCTTCATTTCGCGCACCATGATGCGGCGGACGTCCTCCTCGAACCCGGGCGGCCCGGCGGCGTCGGAGAGCTCGCCGATCAGGGACCGGACGCGGTCAGTCTCCTGTGCGGCGGCAAGGGAGAGCGGCAGCAGCGCTGCAAGGGCGGCGATCAGGGTGAGACGCAATACCGGGACCTTTCAGCGAAGAGCGTCTGAGGCTCCGCCAAGGACCAGAGCGCGTCAAGGCGGCTCGTTCCGATCCTGCAAGAGCGCCTACCCGGGTCAATAACGGCCGTAGTCGTGGGACACTGAGTCGAGCAGCTTGCGCGGATCGTATCCGACGCCGTCCTTGAACACGTACTGGACGTCCTCGATGTCGGCGATGCGCCGCGCCGGGTCGCCGCGCACCACGACGAGGTCGGCGTCCTTACCCGGCGCGATGGAGCCGATGCGGTCCGCCAGCCCCTCGTAGATGGCGCCGTTCAACGTCCCGATCCGGATCGCCTCGAGCGGGGAGAAGCCGGCGTCGACGAGCAGCTCAAGCTCACGCTGGTCCGAGAAGCCCGGCACGACGTCGCCCGCTCCCGTCGGGTCGGGCCCGGCGAGCAGCAGCCCGCCGGCGGCGACTAACTCGCGCTCCAGCGCCATGCCGTTGTTGAAGGCGGCGAGCCGGGCCGCCTTCCACAAC
>CAXTUT010000003.1:0-31163 GCA_964247465.1 uncultured Caulobacteraceae bacterium
TCTCCTTCCTGCCGGCCGACATCATCAGCCAGATCCTGAACTTCGGCGCGCCGGCCCCCATCGACGTGCAGATCACCGGCCCCAACGCCGCCGCCAACCGCGTCTACATCGATGGCGTCATGGCGCGGATGCGCGGGGTGAACGGCATCGCCGACGTACGCCTGCAGCAGGCCTCTGATTATCCCGAGCTGAAGGTCGACGTGAACCGCACCCGCGCCGACCAGCTCGGCGTCACCGAGCGTGACGTGACCACCAGTCTGTCCACCACCCTCGCCGGCAGCGCCCAGACCGCGCCGGCCTATTGGCTGAACCCGAAGAACGGCGTCTCCTATCCCATCGTCGCCCAGACGCCGCAGTACCGGGTCGACACCCTGTCCGACCTCGCCAACATCTCAGTGAGCTCGTCCAGCGGCCAGAGCCAGCTGCTCGGCGCGGTCGCCGACATCCACCGGGACGACACCGACGCGGTGGTCAGCCACTACGCCATCGCCCCGGCCTACGACATCTACGCCGCGACCCAGGGCCGCGACCTGGGCGCCGTGGCCGCCGGCATCGACCGCATCCTGAAGGCGACCGCGCACGATCTGCCCAAGGGCGCGGTGGTGCACCTGCGCGGCCAGGTGGTGACCATGAACAGCGCCTTCTCCGGCCTGATCTTCGGCCTGCTGGCGGCGGTCGTGCTGATCTATCTGATCGTGGTGGTCAACTTTCAATCCTGGCTCGACCCCTTCGTCATCATCACCGCCCTGCCCGCCGCGCTCGCCGGGATCGTGTGGATGCTGTTCGCCACGGGCACGACGCTTTCGGTGCCTGCGCTGACGGGGGCGATCCTGTGCATGGGGGTGGCGACGGCCAATTCCATACTGGTAGTCAGCTTCTGTCGCGAGCAGCTCGAGATCACCGGCGATCCGATCCAGGCGGCGCTGGAGGCGGGGGTCACCCGCTTCCGCCCGGTCCTGATGACCGCGCTCGCCATGATCATCGGCATGGGCCCCATGGCCCTGGCGCTGGGAGAAGGCGGGGAGCAGAACGCGCCGCTGGGCCGCGCTGTGATCGGCGGCCTGATCTGCGCCACCATAGCCACGCTGATGTTCGTGCCCGTCGTGTTCAGCCTCGTTCACGGGGGCGCCCGGCGCGCCGGGCCGGCGCAGCAACGCGAGGACGCACCCGCGCGAGAGCCCGCCTATGCCCACTGACGCCGCCACACCGCCCCGCGCACCCCCTACGCACCTAGAAGCGGTTCACCCTGGTGCGGCTCACTCCGGTGCGGCTCCCCGCTCGGGCTCCCATCGCGGACTGCTGGCCGCCGGTCTCGTCGCGGTGGTCATCGCCGCGGTGGTGGTGGTCCTGGGCGTCGCCAGCCGGGCCCATCAATCCTCTCGAACCGAGTCCTACACCGTCGCCCAGGCGCTCCCCACCGTCGACGTGGTCATGCCTACGGTCAATGCGGGTGCCCGCTCGCTCAGCCTGCCCGGCAATCTGCAGGCCTACTACAACGCGCCCATCTATTCGCGCGTGTCGGGCTACGTCCGCGCCTGGTACTTCGACATCGGCGCGCACGTGAAAGCGGGCCAGCTGCTGGCGGTCATCGACACGCCCGAGACCGACGAGCAGATCAACCAGGCCCGCGCCAACCTCGCCACGGCGCAAGCCAACATGGGGCTGGCCGCCACCACCGCCCAGCGCTGGGCCAGGCTGCTGACCCAGGACGCGGTCTCCAAGCAGGAGAGCGACGAGAAGGCCGGCGACTACAAGGCCAAGATCACCGAGGTCGCGGCCGCCAAGGCCAACCTCGATCGCTATCTGGCGCTGAAGGCCTTCTCGCGCATCACTGCGCCCTTCGACGGCGTCATCACCGCGCGGCGCACCGACATCGGCGCCCTTGTCAACGCCGGCGCCAGCGCGACCACGGGCTCTGAGCTGTTCGACGTGGCCAAGGTGGATCGCCTGCGCCTTTACGTCAGCGTGCCCCAGGTCGACTCCGCCGAGATTCGTCCGGGCGTCAGCGCCACCCTCGCCGTGCCGGAGCTGCCGGGCCGCACCTTCGCCGCCATGTTGTCGACCACCGCCGACGCCATCAGCGGCCAGACCGGCACTCTGCTGGCGGAACTGATGGTGGACAACCGCGCCGGCGTCCTGAAGCCCGGCTCCTTCGCGCAGGTGCGCTTCGACATACCGGACGCCTCAGCCGGGTCGAAGGCCCTGCTGCTGCCGTCCAGCGCCATCCTGTTCCGCAACAAGGGCACCGAGGTCGCGCTGGTGGGGGCGAACGGACGCGTTCACGTTCAACACGTGAGCGTCGGCCGCGACCTGGGCGGCAAGACCGAGATCGACGCGGGCGTGTCGCCGACCGACCGCGTCGTCAACGATCCGCCGGACTCCATCGCCGAGGGCCAGCTCGTGCGCGTCGTCGACGCCGCCGACAAGCCTGCGGGCTGAAGCGTGCGGACAGGCAGGTTCAAGACCGGCGTAGCCGCCGTTGGGGTCGCCCTGACCCTGGCCGGCTGCGATTTCGCGCCCACCTACGTCCCGCCGCCGGTCACGCCGCCCGCGGCCTACAAGGAGGCGGGCGTGTGGGCTTCGGCCGAGCCGGGCGACGCCCAGACGCGCGGCGCGTGGTGGACGGGCTTTCGCGATCCGACCCTGGACGGCCTGGAGGCCCAGGTACCCCTCGCCAACCCGACCCTGAAGGCGGCGCTGGCCGCCTACGACCAGGCGCGGGCCTTCGCGGCCCAGGCGCGCGCGGGCTATCTGCCGGCCGTCGCAGGCTTCGAGTCGAACACTTACAACCGTCAGTCCCAGGAGCGCCTGTTCCGCGGCCGCAACCAGCCCAACGAGGAGGCCAACAACACCATAGGCGCTCAGGTGAACTACGAGGTCGACCTGTGGGGCCGAGTGCGCAACCTCGTCCGCTCGGGCGAGGCGGCGGCGCAGGCCACCGCCGCGGACCTGGCGAGCGCCGAGCTCGGCCTGCAGGTCGAGCTGGCCGACGACTACGTCCAGCTCCGTGGCCTAGACGCCCAGGACAGGCTGCTGCGCAACACGGTGGCCGCCTACACCCGCGCCTACGACCTCACCAATGCGCGCCACCTGGGCGGCGTCGCGTCCGGGCTGGACGTGGACCGCGCCTCGGCCCAGCTCTCCGCGGCCAAGGCCCAGATCAACGACCTGGCCGCCCAGCGCGCCTTGTACGAGCACGCCATCGCCAGCCTGGTCGGCCAGCCCGCCTCGAGCTTCGCGATCGCCGGGGCGTCGGCCGTCGCCAGGCTGATCCCCAAGGTTCCGGCGGGCCTGCCGTCCACCCTGCTGGAACGCCGCCCCGACATCGCCGCCGCCGAGCGGCGCGCCTACGCCGCCAACCGCCAGATCGGCGTGGCGCGCGCGGCCTATTACCCCACCGTCAACCTGGGCGCGCAGGGCGGCTGGCAGAACAGCGGCGGCAACGATCTGCTCACCACGCCCGACACCTTCTGGACCGTGGGCCCCCAGCTCGCCCTGACCTTGTTCGACGGCGGCCGGCGGGGTGCGGTGGTCGCCGCCTCCAAGGCCGCCTTTGCGCTGGCCAGCGCCGATTACCGGTCCGCCGTGCTCGCCGCCTTCCAGCAGGTGGAGGACCAGCTCGCCCTCGCCCAGCATTACGGCGCGGAGGAACTCGACGAGGCCGCCGCGGCGCGCTCCGCAGAGGCGACCACCCGCCTGTCATTGATCCGCTACCGCGAGGGCGCCACCAACTACCTCGACGTGGTCACCGCCCAGACCGCCGAGCTTCAGGTCGAACAGACCCTGCTGGCCCTGCAGACCCGACGCCAGCTGGCGAGCGTGGGCCTGTTCAGAGCCCTGGGCGGAGGCTGGAGCACAGCGGACCTCCCGACGCTGAAGGAAGCGGCCAGAACGCCCGGGCGTGATCTGGCGAGGTGATCGGTCGGCGACGACCTGGGTCCGCCAGCCGGATCGTAAGGCTACGGTCGGAGGTCTCGCCTTCAGGCGATCATCTGCGCCTTCTCACTGCGCTGAGCCTGACGCCCGCTTGAACCCCGCGCGCGTTGCGTGGCGCTGCGCGCGTTCCTATAAGGGCGGCCACCTTTCTCCATCCCGCGGGCGCCATGAACATCCACGAGCACCAGGCCAAGGCCATCCTCAAGGACTTTGGCGCGCCTGTTCCCCAGGGCTACGCCGCCTTCACGCCGGCGGAGGCTGAAGAGGCGGCTAATAAGCTCGGCGGCCCGGTGTTCGTGGTGAAGTCGCAGATCCACGCCGGCGGCCGAGGCAAGGGCAAGTTCGAAGGCCTCGGCCCCGACGCCAAGGGCGGCGTGCGCGTGGTGAAGGCGGTGGAGGACGTGCGGAAGAACGCCGAGGAGATGCTGGGCCGTGTGCTGGTCACCCACCAGACCGGCCCTCACGGCCGCCAGGTCAACCGCCTCTACATCGAGGAAGGCGCCGACATCGCCAAGGAGCTCTACCTGTCGCTGCTGGTGGACCGCGAGACCAGCCGCGTCGCCGTCGTCGCCTCCACCGAAGGCGGGATGGACATCGAGGAGGTGGCCGCCCACACCCCTGAGAAGATCATCACCATCCAGATCGACCCGGCCACGGGCGTCTTCCCCCATCACGGACGCGCTCTGGCCGAGGCGTTGGGGCTGAAGGGCGATCTGGCCAAACAGGGCTTCAAGCTGCTCGGCCAGCTCTACGCGGCGTTCGTGGCCAAGGACATGGACATGCTGGAGGTCAACCCGCTGATCATCACCGGCGACCAGCAGCTGCGCGTGCTCGACGCCAAGGTCAGCTTCGACTCCAACGCCCTGTTCCGCCACAAGGACATCGTCGAGCTTCGCGACACCGGCGAGGAGGACGAGAAGGAGATCGAGGCCTCCAAGCACGACCTCAGCTACATCGCGCTGGACGGCGAGATCGGCTGCATGGTGAACGGGGCGGGCCTGGCCATGGCCACCATGGACATCATCAAGCTCTACGGCGCCGAGCCCGCCAACTTCCTCGACGTCGGCGGCGGGGCCAACAAGCAGAAGGTGGAGGCCGCCTTCAAGATCATCACCGCTGACCCCAACGTGAAGGGCATACTGGTCAACATCTTCGGCGGCATCATGCGTTGCGACATCATCGCCGAGGGCGTGATCGCGGCGGTGAAGGAGATGGGGCTGAAAGTGCCGCTGGTCGTGCGCCTGGAGGGCACCAACGTGGAGAAGGGCAAGGAAATCCTGTCCACCTCCGGCCTCAACGTCATCGCCGCCAACGACCTGTCGGACGCGGCCGAGAAGATCGTCAAGGCGGTGCGCGAAGCGGCCTGAAGGGATTGACCAGGAGCAGCGTCCATCAAGTCGCTTTTGTGTAGAAGTTTCTAACGATCCTCTGACCGAAGAGGCGGCCGTATATGGTTTCTTTGATAGGGAGCCCGAAGCTTTAATGTTCGCCGAAGATCAGTCCAAGCGTCATCGATACGTCTGGGTATCTCAGCTCGGCTTCTACGAAACACGAACGGCAGCTAAAAAGTCTTGGATCTCCATCGGATGGAACCGAGCTGCCGACGACGCTTATGAGTGGCCATTCCTTCCGCCTGGGACGGGCAGGGATACCCCGAAAGTGCGCTCAGCAAGATGGTGGCCTATACAGCGGTGTGAGGTCCGGACAATGAGCACGATTGATCTTCCTTCTGATCTCGCCGCCTGGGCTGATGGCGAGGTAGCCGCCGGTCGGGCAGAGAGCGTGGAGATGCTGTTAGTCGACTCGCTGGAGGTGCGTCGGCGCAACGTCGAGTGGGTGCGTGCTCGCCTGGACGAGGCCCGTATGGATATCGCCGAGGGCAGAGTGTTGGACGGTAACGAGGTTCTCGCCGGACTCGACCGCTGGATAGCCGAGGACTCCGCCGCCGCCGCATGAGCCGGCTACGACTTGTTTTCACCGGGCGCGCCAACACCGACCTCTCCGATGTCTGCGACTGCTTGTCGAGAACGCCGGTTCGCGCCCGGCAGCCAGTGTGCTCGGACACATCCGCGAGCGGGTCGCCCATCTGAGAGACTGGCCACACACGGGTGCGTCACGGCAAGGCTATGGCGAAGGGGTGCGCTCTACGGCCGCGGGTTCCTACGTTATCTACTATGTCGCCGATGATGGCGCGCTGACGATCTTGCGGGTGCTGCACGGCGCCCGCGATCACGACGCCATCTTCGCGGCGCCAGACTCCCTTTAGGGTTCCCCCCGTCGCCTGCCTGCGCTAATCCCCAATCACCTCAGGGCGCGCGCTTCTCGCGCCTGCGAACGAGAGAGCCCACAGCCCCGTGTCCATCCTGATCGACTCCAGCACCAAGGTCATCTGCCAGGGGATCACCGGGGCGCAGGGCACCTTCCACACCGAACAGGCGGTCGCCTACGGCACCAAGATGGTCGGCGGCGTGACACCCGGCAAAGGCGGCCAGACCCACGTGGGCCTGCCCGTTTTCGACACCGTGGCCGAAGCGCGCGAGCGGACCGGCGCGGACGCCAGCGTCATCTACGTTCCGCCGCCCTTCGCCGCGGACTCCATCCTTGAGGCGATCGATGCGGAAATCCCGCTGATCATCTGCATCACCGAGGGCATCCCGGTGGAGGACATGATCAAGGTGAAGCGGAGCCTGTCGGGCTCCAAGTCGCGGTTGATCGGGCCGAACTGCCCCGGCGTGCTGACGCCCAACCAGTGCAAGATCGGCATCATGCCGGGCAATATCTTCAAGGCCGGATCGGTCGGCGTGGTCTCGCGCTCCGGCACCCTGACCTACGAGGCGGTATTCCAGACCACCAACGCAGGCCTCGGCCAGACCACCGCCGTCGGCATCGGCGGCGACCCGGTCAAGGGCACCGAATTCATCGACATCCTCGAGATGTTCCTGGCCGACGAGGCGACCCAGTCGATCATCATGATCGGCGAGATCGGCGGCAGCGCCGAGGAGGACGCCGCCGAGTTCATTCGCACCAACAAGGTCAAGAAGCCCATGGTCGGCTTCATCGCCGGCGTCACCGCGCCGCCGGGCCGCCGCATGGGTCATGCCGGCGCCATCATCTCCGGCGGCAAAGGCGGGGCCGAGCACAAGACCGCGGCCATGGAGGCGGCGGGCATCCGCGTGTCGCCGTCGCCGGCCAGGCTCGGCGAGACGCTGCTGGAAGTTTTGAAGGGTTGAACCACGCTTCACGGTTCCGTTACGGACCGGAGGCGACCATATAGCGATCTGCGCGATCCGCGCCGCCGTCCTTGCGACGACATCCTGGCCGGATCGGGCGTCAAGGGTGAGATGATGGCGGACGACGCAGGGCTCAGGAACACCGTTCGGGCCGATCATGTCCTGGGTGAGACCTCCTTCCTGTACGGCGGCAGCGCCGCCTTTGTCGAAGACCTCTACGAGCGCTTCGCCAAGGACCCCGGATCGATCGATCCGTCCTGGCGCACCTATTTCGAGAGCCTCCACGACAACCGCGAGACCATAGAGGCGGCCGCGGCCGACCCGAGCTGGACGCGCGCGCCCACGCCCGCGCCGCGCCCGGACTGGCTCGCGGCCATCGACGGCCTGTGGCCCGCTGTAGAGGCCAAGGTCTCTAAGACCATCGCCGAGAAGACGCCGCAGGCCTCGACCGCGGACGTGCGCGCCGCCACTCTGGACTCTGTACGCGCCATCATGATGATCCGCGCCTACCGCATCCGCGGCCACCTGGAGGCCAACCTCGATCCGCTGGGACTCGAGCCGAGGGTCGAGAACGCGGAGCTCGATCCGGCCAACTACGGCTTCGCCGAGCGCGACTTCGACCGGCCAATCTTCCTGGACTACGTGCTGGGGCTGGAGAGCGCGACCCTGCGCGAAATCCTCGTCATCTTGAAGCGCACCTACTGCGGCAATGTCGGGGTGGAGTACATGCACATCTCCGATCCGCAGGAGAAGGCCTGGATACAAGAGCGCATTGAGGGCAAGGACAAGGAGATAACCTTCACGCCGGACGGCAAGAAGGCGATCCTGAAGAAGCTGATCGAGACCGAGGGTTTCGAGCGCTTTCTGAACAAGCGGTTTCCCGGCACCAAGCGCTTCGGCCTTGACGGAGCGGAATCCATGGTCCCGGCCATGGAGCAGATCATCAAGCGCGGCGGCGCGCTCGGCGTGGACGAGATCGTGGTCGGCATGCCCCATCGCGGGCGGCTGAACGTGCTGGCCGCGGTGATGGGCAAGCCCTACCGCGTGATCTTCCACGAGTTCCAGGGCGGCTCATCGCTGCCGTCGGACATCGAGGGATCGGGCGATGTGAAGTATCACCTGGGCGCCTCCAGCGACCGGGAGTTCGACGGCAACAGCGTCCACCTGTCCCTGACCGCCAACCCTTCGCACTTGGAGATCGTCAATCCCGTCGTGATCGGCAAGGCGCGCGCCAAGCAGACGCTGGACTATCGCGAAGACGAGCACGCCGACCGCGGCAAGGTGATGCCGCTGATCCTGCACGGCGACGCCGCCTTCGCCGGGCAGGGCGTGGTGGCGGAATGCTTCATGCTGTCGGGGCTGAAGGGCTACAACACCGGCGGCACGGTGCACTTCATCGTCAACAACCAGATCGGCTTCACCACCAGCCCGCGCAACTCGCGGTCCTCGCCCTATCCCTCCGACACCGCCCTGATGGTGCAGGCGCCCATCCTGCACGTGAACGGCGACGATCCGGAGGCCGTCACTTTCGCCGCAAAGATCGCCACCGAGTACCGCCAAAAGTTCGGCAAGGACACGGTGATCGACATGTTCTGCTATCGCCGCTTCGGCCACAACGAAGGCGACGATCCGACCTTCACCCAGCCGGTGATGTACGCCAAGATCAAGCAGCAGCCCTCCGTGCGCGAGCTCTACGGCCGCCGCCTGGTGGAGGAGGGCGTCGCCAAGTCCGAGGAGGTCGAGGGCTGGGTGGAGGAGTTCGAGCGCTTCCTCGACCAGGAGTTCGAGGCCGGCAAGGACTTCCACGCCAACAAGGCGGACTGGCTCGACGGCGTCTGGTCGGGGCTGAAGGTGGAGCCGGGGTCCGAGCTGCAACGCGGCGAAACCGGCGTGCCCCAGGTCAAGCTGCAGGATCTCGGCCACAAGATCACCGCCGTGCCCGAGCGGATCGAAGTCCACAAGACCCTGCGCCGGGTGCTCGACGCGCGTCGCACTGCGGTGGATACGGGCGAGAACATCGACTGGGCCCTGGCCGAGCACCTGGCGTTCGCGTCGCTGCTCGACGAGGGCTTCCCGATCCGCCTGTCCGGGCAGGACAGCGTGCGCGGCACCTTCTCCCAGCGCCACTCCGCGGTGATCGACCAGACGACCGAAGTCCGCTACGTGCCGCTGAACAACATCCGTGCCGGCCAGGGCTACTTCGAGGCGATCGACTCCGCCCTGTCGGAGGAGGCCGTGCTGGGCTTCGAGTATGGCTACAGCGTCGCGGACCCCAAAACGCTGGTGCTGTGGGAGGCGCAGTTCGGCGACTTCGCCAACGGCGCGCAGGTTGTGGTGGACCAGTTCATCTCGGCGGCCGAGCGCAAGTGGCTGCGCATGTCGGGGCTGACCATGCTGCTGCCCCACGGCTACGAGGGACAGGGGCCGGAACACTCCTCGGCGCGGCTGGAGCGCTACCTGCAGCTCTGCGCGGAGGACAACCTGCAGGTCGCCAACTGCTCCACGCCCGCCAACTACTTCCACATCCTGCGCCGCCAGATCCACCGCAGTTTCAGGAAGCCGTTGATCCTGATGACGCCCAAGTCCCTGCTCCGTCACAAGAAGGCGGTGTCGACGATGGCGGACCTGGCGGAGGGATCGAGCTTCCATCGCCTGCTGCACGACACCGCCCAGCACGATCCGGAGAGCGCGGGCGTCGCGCTGAAGCCGGACGGCGACATCCGCCGCGTCATCATGTGCTCGGGCAAGGTCTATTACGACCTGCTCGAGGCGCGGGCGAAAAAGGGCGTGGACGACGTCTACATCCTGCGTCTCGAGCAGTTCTATCCCTGGCCGATCCAGTCGCTTCGCCGCGAGCTGGCCCGTTTCGCCAACGCGGAGCTGGTCTGGTGCCAGGAGGAGCCCAAGAACATGGGTGGCTGGACCTTCGTCGATCCCTGGGTCGAGCTCACCTTGGCCAAGGTGGAGATCAAGGCCAAGCGGGCCCGCTACGTCGGCCGCCCGGCTTCCGCCTCCACCGCCGCGGGCCAGATGAGCCGCCACCTGAAGGAGCTGCAGGCCTTCCTGGACGAGGCGTTCGCCTGAACCATGGTCTTGTCATCCGCTCATCCCGGCGAACGCCGGGGCCTAGATCGTAGCTCGCTGCGGCATCGGGTTGAGCCTTCATCTTCATATCAAGCTTTGCGCCCCGTGATCCGGGTCCCGGCGTTCGCCGGGATGAGCGGTGATCTGGGCAGCTGTTCCGGGACTGTTTGACACCATGAGCGACATCCTCGCGCCGACCCTCGGCGAGTCCGTCAGCGAAGCCACCGTGGCGCGCTGGACCAAGAAGCCCGGCGACGCGGTGAAGAAGGACGAGGTGCTGGTCGAGCTGGAGACCGACAAGGTCAGCCTGGAGGTCTCCGCACCCGCCGACGGCGTGCTGGGCGAGATCGCGGCGGAGGAGGGGGCCACCGTCACCGCCGGCCAGAAGCTCGGGGCGGTGGACGAGGACGGCGCGGCCAAGCCGGCGCCCAAGGCCAAGGGCTCGGCCCCGCCCGCCACCGGCGCGAACGCCACCGCCAAGCCGGTGACGCCCACCATGGCCGCGCCCAGCGCCGAGGAGCAGCCCGAACCCACGCCGGGCGAGCCCGCGGGACAGGCCTTGGCTCCCGTCTCCGACACCTCCGCGCCCGCCCAGGCCAAGGGCAAGCCGTCTTCGGACGCCGGGGCCGCGGTCGAGGTCACCGTGCCGACCATGGGCGAGTCGGTGAGCGAAGGCACCATGGGAGCCTGGTCCAAGAAGGTCGGCGACAAGGTCGCCCGCGACGAACTGCTGGTCGAGATCGAGACCGACAAGGTCGCCGTGGAGATATCTTCGCCCGCCGACGGCGTGCTGTCCGAGATCACCGCCGAGGCGGGCTCCACCGTGACGCCGAACCAGGTGATCGCCCGCATCGGCGGCGCCTCCAACGAGGGCGTTCAGCAGTCGTCGGGCGCAGGCGACGACACCCCGGCCAACGAGCCTCCGGCCGCGCAGAAGGGGTCAGAGCCGGCCAACCTGTCGCCTTCGGTGCAGCGCATCGTGGCGGAGAACAAGCTGGACGCCGGAGCCATCAAGGGCACCGGGCCCGACGGGCGCATCACTAAGGGCGACGCCCTGGAGGCCTCGCAGGCTCCCAAGGCCGCCACGCCGCAGCCGGCGCCGTCCAAGCCCCCGCCGGCCGCCGCCAAGCCCAGCGAACCCGCCCGGCCTGCGGCGCCGCGCGAAGTGGGCGAGCGGGAGGAACGCGTGCGGATGACCCGTCTGCGCCAGACCATCGCGCGCCGGCTGAAGGACGCCCAGAACGCGGCGGCCATGCTCACGACCTTCAACGAGGTCGACATGACCAACGTCATGGCCCTGCGCAACGCGTACAAGGACAGCTTCGAGAAGAAGCACGGCGTCAAGCTCGGCTTCATGAGCTTCTTCACCCGCGCCTGCGTCGCCGCCTTACGCGAAGTTCCCGACGTCAACGCCGAGATCGACGGCCAGGACGTGATCTACAAGAACCACTACGATATCGGCGTGGCGGTGGGCACCGATCGCGGGCTCGTCGTGCCGGTGGTGCGCGACGCCGACCAGATGTCGCTGGCCGAGATCGAGAAGGCTATCCAGCAGCTCGGCAAGAAGGCCCGGGACGGCAAGCTGGCCATCGAGGACATGCAGGGCGGCACCTTCACCATCACCAACGGCGGGGTCTACGGCTCGCTGATGTCCACGCCTATCCTGAACGCCCCCCAGTCCGGCGTGCTCGGCATGCACAACATCGTCCAGCGCCCGATGGCGGTGAACGGACAGGTGCTGATCCGCCCGATGATGTATCTGGCGCTCAGCTACGACCACCGCATCGTCGACGGCAAGGGCGCAGTGACCTTCCTTGTGGCGGTCAAGAACGCCATCGAGGACCCGCAACGCATGCTGCTGGACGTCTGAGGCGTTCAGACTTTCAGGGCATGGCATTTGATGGCCGCGTCAACCGCTCGGCGCCCCTCAGCGGCGACGAAGGACCGAGGCGGCGACAAGCGTGAGGTCTGCGTGGAAAACCGTCAGTTGATTGTGCAGAGATCCCAGTTCATCGCCGCCATGATAGAGGCGAACGGCGGCGCATGGCCCGACCTCGAAGAACTGGTCGCCGCCGTTTATACGAACCACGTTCGCCCGGGTGATCTGGTCTTCGACGTCGGCGTGAACCATGGCGTCCACCTGCTCCAGCTCGCCGATCTGGTCGGCGCCGCCGGACAGGTGATCGGCGTGGAAGCCGTTCCAACCTTCATCGACAGGGCGCGTGACCAGCTGAACGCGCGCGGCCCGTTGGCCAGGCGCGTCGTGCTGCACAACTGCGCTGTCGCCGCGCAGGCCGGTATGGCAAGCTTTTTCGTCACCAGCATCACGGATGGCGGGCTCAGCGGCCTGCGACTGCGCCCGGTGATCGCAAACGAAGCGTTCGAGCAGATCGAAGTCGAGACCAAGACTTTGGACATGCTGCTTCCGCCTGGCCGCACCGTCCAATTTGCAAAGATTGATATAGAAGGCGGGGAGTATGACGCTCTACGTGGCGCGCCGGTTTTGCTGTCGGGCAAGCCCCTGATCGCCTTTGAGTTCGACTGCTCCGCGCCAGGACAGTTCGGGTTTCTTGCTCAAGATTTGTTTAATTTGATATCTCGGTCCGGCTATGCCATCCACGACATCTTTGGGTTCAAGGTGATGGGCGGCGCCGATATGATGGACGCGGTGGTGTGGAACTTCGTCGCCGTTCCAACCGGTATGGATCCGCTTCAGGTGACCGCGCCCGCCCGCCGCATTCTCGCAGCGCGCTTTCCTGGGCTGGCGGCCTTGTCTCCGAGCGAGCCTTGATCCCGATGCGTTAAACTCGCGCCTCGTTTGACACCTCGCTCCGCAGTGCGTATCTACAGGCCGTAGCTACGGAGGCCTTCATGACAGTGACGGCCAAGCTCTTCACCCACGGCGGCAGCCAGGCGGTGCGCCTGCCCAAGGCCTTCCGGTTCGAGGGCACGGAGGTGTCGGTCCGCAAGGATGGCGACGCGGTGATCCTGGAGCCTGTGCCGGTGCGGAAGGAAAGCTGGGAGGCGTTCTGGGCGCGGCTCGACGCGACCGAAGGTGATGAGCCTTTTCCCGACCCGCCTGAGGACCCGCCGTCCCATCTGGACCCAACCGCGATCTTTGACGAGTGATGCTCGGCCTCGACACCAACGTCCTGGCCGATGTCCTGAGGTCGAAGTCGCCGCCGCAGGTCCGTCAGCGTTTCGAGGCCGCCATCACGCACGGCGAGAAGCTCCTCGTCAGCAGCGTCGTTGTCCACGAGCTGATGTTCGGCGCCCTGAAGACGGTGCGGCCCATCCATCACCTGGAGCGGCTGGACGACCTGCTCGCCCGGCTGGAGGTGGTGGAGTTCACCGCCGATGACGCCATCGCCGCCGCCCGCGTCCGGAGCGAGCTGGAGGGCGCCGGGCGGGGCATAGGTCCCATGGACACCCTGCTCGCCGGTCAGGCCATCGCGCGGGGGTGGAGCTTCGTCACGCGCGACCTCAAGGACTTCCTTCGGGTGGAAGGCTTGAACGTCATCGACTGGACCGTTTCTGATCATCCTCTCGACAGGCTTGACGTAATGGCGCGGCTCGTGCGCCGACTTAAGGAAGATAAATGACCCAGTACGACGTCGTCATCATCGGGGGCGGTCCTGGCGGCTACAACGCCGCCATCCGCGCCGGACAGCTCGGGCTGAAGGTCGCCTGCGTGGAGAGCCGCAAGACGCTCGGCGGCACCTGCCTCAACGTCGGCTGCATCCCGTCCAAGGCCCTGCTGCACGCCTCGGAGATGTTCAACGAGGCCAAGACCGGCTTCGCCTCCCTGGGTATCAAGGTGAACCCCGAACTCGACCTGCCTCAGATGCATAAGCAGAAGGGCGAGAGCGTCGTCGCCCTGACCAAGGGCATCGAGTTCCTGTTCAAGAAGAACAAGGCCGATTGGATCAAGGGGCGCGCCAAGATCGCTGGACCCGGAAAGGTGACGGTGAAGGCCGAGGACGGCTCAGAACAAACGTTGGAGACCCGCAACATCGTCATCGCCACGGGTTCGGAACCCTCGCGCGTGCCCGGCGTAGAGGTCGACCAGAAGCGGGTCGTGGACTCCACCGGCGCCCTGGCCATTCCGGAGGTCCCCAAGAAATTGATCGTGATCGGCGCCGGCATCATCGGTCTGGAGCTCGGCTCCGTGTGGCGCCGGCTTGGGGCTGAGGTCGAGGTGGTGGAGTTCCTGGACCGCATCATTCCCGGCGCCGATGGCGAGATCGCCACCGCCTTCCAGAAGGCCCTGACCCGACAGGGCGTGAAGTTCCGCCTGGGCATGAAGGTCACCGGCGCGGAGGTCTCCGACAGCGGCGTCAAGCTTTCCATCGAGCCCAAGGCCGGCGGCGAGGCGCAGACGCTGGAGGCTGACGTGGTGCTGGTCGCGGTCGGCCGGCGTCCGGTCACAGGCGATCTCGGGCTGGACAGCGTGGGCATCAAGCCCGACCCGCGCGGCTTCATCGACACCGACCACTACAAGACGTCCGCGGCCGGCGTCTGGGCGATCGGCGACGTCACCCATGGGCCCATGCTGGCGCACAAGGCCGAGGACGAGGCGGTCGCCTGCATCGAGCTGATCGCCGGCAAGGCGGGTCACGTGAACTACGACGTGATCCCCGGCGTCATCTACACCGCCCCCGAGGTCGCCTGGGTCGGCAAGACCGAGGAGGAGCTGAAGGCCAAGGGCGTGGACTACAAGGTCGGCAAGTTCCCCTTCACCGCCAACAGCCGCGCCAGGGTGAACCACGAGGCCGAAGGTTTCGTAAAGGTCCTGGCGGACGCGAAGACCGACCGGATCCTGGGCGCCCACATGATCGGGCCGCAGGTCGGCGAGATGATCGGCGAATACTGCGTGGCCATGGAGTTCGGCGCGGCGTCCGAGGACGTGGCGCGCACCTCCCACCCCCATCCCACCCGCTCCGAGGCGTTGCGCCAGGCGGCCATGAGCGTGGAGGGTTGGACGATGCAGGCGTAGGCTGAGCTACGGCAGGCTGCGGGCTTCAAGACGGGTGCGGGTGACGAGGCCTGTATCAGCATGAGGACGTGGGGACGTCCGCACCGCCGGCTTCGGGTCCGTAGGCCGCCAATATGACCTCCAGCGCGCCCTCAACGGTGTCGCACACCACGGACTCATCGGGCGGTCCGGCGATGTTCATCAGCCGCTGGCGGTAGAGGCCGGACAGGCACATGTCGCAGAACTGATCGACCATCGTCGCCGCATCCGCCCGACGCAGCCGCCCCTCCGCCATCTGTCCTTCGACGTAGGCGCTCATGCGTACCCGCGCCCGCTTGGGCCCGGCCTCGTACAGCACCCGTCCGAGTTCAGGGAAGCGGGCCGACTCCGCTACGACAATCCGGGTGAGCAGGATGGACGCCTCGCTCAGCACCAGTAGCGTATAGCGCCGCCCGACCTCGCGCAGCACCGTCTGAACGTCTTCCCCGTGCGCTTCCAGACTGTCGAACATGGCGGCCTGCTTCAGGTCGCATTCGTTCTGGATCACCGCGGCGAACAGCTCGTGCTTGGACGGAAAGTAGTTGTAGAGCGTGCCTTTGGAGCCGCCGACACGCGCGGCGATCGTCGACATGGAGGCCGCGGCGAAGCCATCCTCCATGAACACCTCACGCGCCACATCCAGGATGCCCAGTCGCCGCGCATCGCGGGCCAAGGTCTTGACGCATCCACCGTCCATGTTCTGACCGATCCGTACGGTTGGGCCTTGACGCAGTGCAGCAAAGGCGTACCATTGAATGACCGGACTGTACGGTAAAAATGTGGGTATGTCGAGTTGACGGCGAGTTTCTCGAACTGGCGGCCCTTCGCTATCGCCAAGCCCCGTGACCTCGGTCGCGCGCCGCTGCCCGGCGTGGCCGTCCTGCGGGCGGGCGCTTTGCTGTGGGCGGCGATGCTCACCGCCTGCGCGCCGATGCTCGGGCCCAAGCCGCCGCTGTCCCAGGCCGCAGCTTACGCGACGACGGAAAGCTTCGCGGCTCCGGCGGCGTCGTGGCCGGATCACCGGTGGTGGGAGGCCTACGACGACCCCCAGCTCGACGCCCTGGAGACGGAGGCGCTGCGCGGCGCGCCTGATCTGAAGCTGGCGCAGGCACGGGTGCGCGAAGCCACATCCTCGGTCGAGGTCGCCCGCGCCGCCCTGCTGCCGCAGATCAGCGGGGAAGGCGGCATCCAGACCACCAAGGAAAGCCTGAACGAAGGCTATCCAAGCGAATTCATACAGTTCCTGCCGGCGGGCTATCATACCCAGACCCGCATCGCCGCCGATCTCGACTGGCAGTTGGACTTCTTCGGGCGCAATCGCGCCGCGCTCGCGGCGGCGACCTCCACGGCGCAGGCGACTCAAGCCGACGCGGCGGCGGCCGCGCTGCAGCTGACGGTGGCGGTGGCCAGCGCCTATGCAGACCTCATCCGGCTGTACGCCGACCGGGACGAGGCCGCCGATGCGCTGAAGGTCCGCCAGGCGACCTTGCAGCTCGTGCGCCAGCGCCTGCAGAACGGCCTGGACACGCGCGGCGAGGTCAGCCAGCAGGCGGAGTTCGTGCCCAGCGCCCAGGGCGACATCGACGCCATCGACCGCCAGATCCTGGCCAGCCGCCATCAGATCGCGGCCCTGCTCGGCGAAGGCCCCGACCGCGGACTACAGATAACCCGCCCGGTCGCCGGCAGGCTGCACGCCTTCGGGCTTCCGGAGCATCTGGCGGTGAACCTGGTGGGGCGGCGGCCCGATCTGGTGGCCGCGCGGCTGCGCGCCGAGGCGGCGGCCAAGCAGATCAAGGTGGCGCGGGCGGATTTTTACCCCAACGTCGATCTGACCGCGGTCTATGGCGTCCAGTCCCTGGGGATCAATACGCTGTTCCGCTACAGCTCGGTGATAGGCGCCGTAGGACCGGCCATCCGCCTGCCGATCTTCTCCGAAGGGCGGCTGGAAGGCGCTTACCGCAACGCGCGCGCCGAGTACGACGCGGCGGCGGCCAGCTACGACCAGACCTTGGCGAACGCCTTGCGCGACGTGGCCGACGCCATCACCGCCCAGCGCGCGCTGGCGGTCCAGTTGAAGGACGCGCAGGCGCAGCAGGTCTCCGCCGACGACGCCTTCCGCATCGCCACCCTGCGCTATCAGGGTGGACTGTCGCCCTATCTGAACGTCCTGACGGCGGAGAACGGCGCGCTGGCGGCGCGCCGCTCCGTTGCGGACTTTCAGGCTCAGGGCGTTTCCCTCGACGTGGCTCTGGTGCAGGCGCTCGGCGGCGGTTTCGTCGACGCCACCCCGCGCCTCGCCGCGCGCTGATCCGAAAGGTCGACCCGATGGCTGACGACCAGAGCCTGCCTAGCGAGCTTCGCCCGCCCGTGTCGGCGCGTGGCGTCGAGCCGCCTCCGCCGTCGGTGAAGCCACGCGCCAAGCCGGGTCGCAAGCGCCTGTTCGGCCTTCTGGCCCTCGCGCTGGGCGCGGCGGCGCTTGTCTATGCGGTGCTGAACGCGCTGGTGTTCTCCCACTCGGTGTCCACCGACGACGCCTACGTCGGCGCCGATGTGGCCGAGATCACGCCGCAGGTGAACGGCCAGGTCACCGGGGTTCGGGTGCACGACACCCAGGCCGTCAAGGCCGGGGACGTCCTCGTGGTCATAGATCCGGCCGACACCCAGCTGGCGCTCGCCCAGGCGCAGGCGGACTATGGCCGCGCCGTGCGTCGGGTTCAGCAGTATATGGCCAACGACACGACCTCCGCCGCCCAGATCACCGCCCGCGACGCGGACCTGCTGCGAGCCAAGGCGCTGCTCGCCTCCGCCCAGAGCGACGTGGACCGCACCGCCATCGACCTGAAGCGGCGCGAGGCGCTGTCGACGTCCGGCGCCGTCTCGGGCGAGGAGCTGACCACGGCCAGGAACGCCTATCAGACCGCCGTGGCCAACCTGGACGCCACCAAGGCTTCGGGCGCCCAGTTCGCGGCCAACAAGGTCGTGGCGCAGGGCGAGCTGGCCTCCTCGCTGGCCCTCACGCAGGGCTCCGACCTCCAGAGTAATCCGGAGGTCGCCGCCGCCAAGGCCGCCATAGACGTCGCCAAGCTGAACCTTTCGCGCACCGTGCTGCGTGCGCCCTTCGACGGGGTCATCGCTCAGCGTCAGGTCCAGCTCGGCCAACGTGTGGCCGTCGGCGCCGATCTGATGACCGTCGTGCCGGTCTCCCAGGTCTATGTCGACGCCAACTTCAAAGAGGTTCAGCTCCGCAAGGTCGAGGTGGGCCAGCCGGCGGAGCTCACCGCCGACCGCTACGGCAAGGGCGTGGTGTTCCACGGCCGTGTCCAAGGCCTGTCGGGCGGCACGGGGTCGGCCTTCGCCCTGATCCCGGCTCAGAACGCCACGGGCAACTGGATCAAGGTGGTCCAGCGCCTGCCCGTGCGCATCACCCTTGATCCGCGCGAGCTGCGACAGCATCCGCTGCGGGTCGGCCTGTCGATGGACGTGAAGGTCGACGTGGCCCAGCACCCCGCCCATCCGGCGGGACGCTGAGCGATGGCCGATCTTCCGCTCGCCAGCCAGGGTTCGGGAGAAGGCCTGGCGCCGGTCGCCGCAGCGGGCGAAACGCCCCGCGCCGCCGCGCGCGAGGCTCGGGCGGGGGAGGCGGCGTCGCCTGCGCCGCTCGCCGGCGGCCTGCTCTGGGGCGTCGGCGTCCTGCTGTCGCTGGCCAACTTCGTCGTGGTGCTGGACACCACCATCGCCAACGTCTCGGTGCCCACCATCGCGGGCGGCCTTGGCGTGTCGGCCAACGAGGGCACCTGGGTCATCACCTCCTACTCGGTGGCCGAGGCGATCACCGTGCCGCTGACGGGCTGGCTGGCCCAGCGGTTCGGGTCGGTGCGCACCTTTGTTGCGGCCCTGGTGTTGTTCGCCACCTTTTCCGCGCTCTGCGGCCTGTCGCCGTCGCTCAACGTGCTGGTGGTGTTTCGCGTGCTGCAGGGCCTGTCGGGCGGCCCGATGATCCCGCTGTCCCAGACCCTGCTTCTGCGTGTCTTCCCCAAGGAGCAGGCGGGCCAGGCGCTGGGCCTATGGGCCATGACGACAGTGGTGGCGCCCATCGCGGGACCCATTCTCGGCGGGTTGATCTGCGACAACTACAGCTGGCCATGGATTTTTCTGATCAACGTGCCCGTGGCGCTGGTCGCGGCGGTCTTCGTGTGGCGGCTGCTTCTGAAGTTCGAGGACAGGCGCATCAAGCTCCCGATCGACGGGGTCGGCCTGGGATTGATGGTCGTGTGGATCGGCGCGCTGCAGATCCTGCTCGACAAGGGCGAGGACGACGATTGGTTCAACTCGCCCTTCATCGTTCATCTCGCCATTGTAGCGGTGGTCGGCTTCGCCGCCTTCCTGATCTGGGAGCTGACCGACGCCAATCCCGTGATCAACCTCAGAGTGTTCCGAAACAAGAACTATGTCATAGGGCTTGGCGTGATGTGCTTGTGCTACGGAAGCTACTTCGCCAGCGTGGTCATTCAGCCTTTGTGGCTGCAGACCGATCTTGGTTACACGGCGACGTGGGCGGGCTTTGCGGTGGCGCCCTTGGGCGTGTTCGCCATCATCATGTCGCCGATCGTCGGCACGCTGATGAAGAAGTCCGATCCGCGTGTCCTGCTCTTCATCGGCGTCGTCGGGATAGCGGCCACCATGCTATGGCGAAGCGGCTTCGCATCCAACATCGACTACAGCCACATCATGCTCCCCCAGCTTGTCCAGGGCGCTTTCATGCCGTTGTTCTTCGTCCCGGTGTTCAGTCTGGCGCTCGCCTCGCTCAAGCCGGCGGAGATCGCGGGCGGGGCGGGCCTGCTCAGCTTCGCGCGCACCATGGCCGGCGCCTTCGCCACCTCGCTGTCGATCACCGCGTGGAACAACGCATCGCGCAGCGGGCGCGTGGAGCTGTTGAACCACCCCGGCGCGGCGAACGCCGTCTACCGCATCGCGGCGACGGGCCTGACCCACGCCCAGGCGCTTCGCCAGTTCGAGGGCATGATCCAGGGCCAGGCCGTCATGTTGGCCACCGACCATCTGTTCCAGACGCTGAGCGGGCTGCTGGTGGTGGCGGCCTGCAGCGTCTGGCTGATCGCCAAGCCGGCGGGTCGCCCTTCCGGCGGGGCGGCGGCGGCTCACTGAAGGGGCCGTTGCGTGCCGATCAAACCTATCTCCCTACGCGACGACCACCGCGACTCCCCAGCCTTTGCGCACGCGTTGGGAGAGGCGTTCGAGCGCTACGGCTTCGCCGTGATCGCCGACCACGGCCTTTCGCAGGCCCTGATCGATCGGGCGCTGGAGCAGACGCGAGCCGTCTTCGCCTTGCCGGAGGAGGCCAAGCTCGCCTGCGTCGTGGCGGGCGGGGCCGGGCAGCGGGGCTATACGCCCTTCGGTCGCGAGGCGGCGAAGGGCGCCGACGTCCACGACCTGAAGGAGTTCTGGCACGTCGGCCGCGAGCCGACGCCCGGATCAGCGGCGACCACGCCGCTGCCAGCCAATGTGTGGCCGAGCGAGCTGCCGGGGTTTCGCGACGCGGCGATCGGCCTCTACGCCGCCCTGGACGCGCTCGGCGCGCAGGTCCTTCGCGCCATCGCCCGCCACCTCGGCCTGTCCGACGACGCCTTCGAGGCGTCTACACGCAACGGCGACAGCATCTTGCGCCTGCTGCACTACCCGCCGGTCGCCGCCGATGCGCCTGGCGTGCGCGCCGGGGCGCACGAGGACATCAGCGTCATCACCCTGCTCCTAGGCGCGGAGGAGGCGGGCCTCGAACTGCTCGACCGCAACGGCCGCTGGTCGCCGGTGCAGCCGCCGCCGGGCGCGGTGGTCTGCAACGTCGGCGACATGCTGCAGCGCATGACCAACCACGTGCTGCCCTCCACCACCCACCGGGTGGTCAATCCTGCGCCTGACCGCCGCGGGGTGGCGCGTTACTCCACCCCCTTCTTCCTGCACTTCAGACCGGACCATCTGATCCGTACTCTGCCCGGCTGCGTCACGAACGAGCGCCCCGACCGCTATCGCGAGCCGATCACCGCCGGCGCCTACCTCCAGGAGCGGCTGCGCGAGATCAAGCTGGCCTGACTGGGCCGACCGGGGGGTCGCGCATGCAAGCCCTCCAATACGACTGTCGCCTCCACTGGCGCCGCCGACAGGGTTGGCGCCTCCCGCCAAGTCAGGACGCCCGCGTCTCATCCGTCTTGCGTGGCGACGAGGACAAAGGCTTTGACGCGCCCGCGCCGGCGCGGACACTCTGAAGGTGTCGCAGCGTGAGCCTGGCCGATGAACGCTCCACTCCTGATCGCACTCGCCTCGTTTTGCCTTGCGGCGAGCATAACGCCCGGACCGAACAACATGATGCTGCTCTCATCGGGCGCGACGTTCGGGCTTAGACGCACCTTGCCGCACATGGTCGGGATCTCCGGCGGCTGCGCCATCATGGTGCTGATGCTCGGCTGGAGCCTCGGCGGTCTGGCGCAACGCCTGCCGGGGCTCTATCCGACCCTGCACATCGTCTCCACGGCTTACCTGTTGTGGCTGGCGTGGCGGATAGCGACCTCCAGCGGGCCGCACGAGGCCGCCCAGCGTGGCGGCCCCTTGCGAGTGGTCGACGCCGCCGCCTTCCAGTGGGTCAACCCGAAAGCCTGGGCCATGGTGCTTGGAGCAATCGGGACCTTCGCGCGTCCGCGACACATGGCGACCGACGTGCCGGTCATCGCGGTGGTGTTCGTAGGCGTCGGTCTTCCCTGCATAGCGCTCTGGGCCGGCTCCGGGTCGGCGCTGAAGCGCTGGCTGCGCCATCCCAAGGCGCTGCGGGCGTTCAATGTTTCGGCGGCGATGCTTCTGGTCTTGTCCATCGCACCCGGACTGTGGCGCGACGTGAAGGGTGCCCTGGATCACCCGCCGATCGCAACGCATGGCGGGTGACGCGCTGGCGTCTCCGTGATCCCGCTCAGTGGGCGGCGTGTTCGGCCGTGTCGCCCGCCTTCTTGGCGGCTGCGCCGGCCTTGGCCGCAGCGGCGCCGGCCGCTTGCGCCTGGTCGCCGGCGATCTTCTCGTTTACCGAGCCCGGCGCCGCCTCGGTGGCGTTCTGGGCGGCCGAGGCCGCCTGCGAGGCGTCGTTCGCCGCTTGGTTGGCCGCGGCGGATGCGTCGGCGGCGGAGTTCGCCGCCTGCTGCAGCTTCTGCTCCTTGCTCTCGCACGCCGTGGCCGCGACGGCGACCGCGCCGATCAGGATCAGCGTCCCTAGTCGCACGTCATCTCTCTCCCGGTGCACCCGCGAGCCGGATGTCCGGGTCGCCCTCACGACTATACGATCAATGAGAGCGTCGTCGCCCTGCAATTCAGACCTCTCGCCTGATCGGCCTCGGCTGAGCACGCCGCCACCGGGTCAAGCCAGGTCTCTCCGCACCCCTCGACGCGTGAGATGGAGCGCGGCGGTACGGCGAGCATCCGGTTCAGAGCCGGCGGACGTGGTGCGGATGGCGGGACTCGAACCCGCACTCCCGAAGAAAGCAGATTTTCGTACCACTTCGGCTTTCGCCGCCGCCGATGGGCGTTCGTGGTCTGGACTGTCCCTTCGCCGTAGCCGTCGGCCTTAGGCGCCGCCCGTCCAGTCTCTACACCTTCCGCCGCCTGTCAGGGCGGGGCTTGGCTCGGGATTGGCCTGGAGCTCTCGCTCGTTAGCGTTCCCCGACTTTGAGCGGTTCTACTCCAGGCGTTTCCGCCTGGGCACTCCAAAGAAGTCTGCTGCGTCTACCGATTTCGCCACATCCGCGTGGCGCCCGTCGTGCCACAGCGCGAACCGGGGCGCGAGAGCGGACTTGCGTCCAACGTGCGCCGACCGAACGCTTCTCACTCACGCGACCGGTTGCCTGTCCGTCAGGCGGGGTGGCCCTTAACCGTCTTTAAGGACCTTGGCGCGCAAGTCTTGGCTGGGCCCGTCAGATAGGGAAGCAGACATGAAGCCGCCGTCGCGAGCAGGCCTTCTCGCCGGAACCCTGGCGGCTGTGCTGGCTCCTACCGTCGTCCACGCCGGGGGAGCCGGGGGGGCCAAGTCGTGCGGGTGCGACGTGCCCACCGGCCACAACGTCAACGTGCCCGGCGTCTACATCAGCCCGCCGACCGTGGTGGTGAACTCGCCTTCCATCTACATCTCCGCGCCTCAGGTGCAGGTCCAGTCGGCGTCGGCCGCCTACGCCCAGTCGTCCGCCGACGCCCAGGCCTCCTCGTCCGCTTCGGCCTCCAGCGACGCCCAGGCGGCGGGCTACTCCGCCGCCCAGGTCGCCGGGCTCGCCTCGGCCACCGCGGCCGGTTCGGCCTTCAGCAACGCGCTGGCCGCCGCCAACAGCTTCGGCAGCGGGGGGGGCTCGGGCTCCTCCACTGGCGAGGGAGTCACCAGCTTCCTGCCCAACCTCCAGGTCGAGGGGGTCGAGACGGGCGAGGCGCGCCGCGTCTGCGCCCAGTATCGCGCCGTGCCCAAGGTCGTCGCCGTGCAGGCGGTGTGTCTGGACGACAAGGCGGTGCCGCACCCCGCCTCGCAGGTCACCGCGGACCGGGACATCCTGCCGGCCTACGAGGGTGAGCTCTATCGCTGCATCGCGGGAGCGCGGATGCAGTATACCCTGGCCGACTATTCGGGGTCAGCCGACTTTGCCCGCGGCCAGACCGTGTCATGCCTGAAAGGCGAGGCGCTGTACCACTCGGCCACCGGCCAGATCGCCTGCCGGCCGCAGCGGCCCGCCCGCGACTGCAACGAGCGTTCACTGCTGCGCCGCTATGGCGCCGGCATCAAGGTGCTCAAGCTGGCGCTGGCGCAGGAGTGCGTCGCCTACACCACCCAGACCGCCCAGTCGGGCTCCTCGGGCTCGTCCGGCTCGCTGCTGCTGGACGGCGGCGTGGGTCACTGACGCCCTGATCCTTCCCCAGCCGCGCCGCTACTCGGCCGTCCTGCCGCCGTCGATGGGCAAGGGTCGACGCCGCTGGTCGATCCTGTGACCCCGGCGTCGCGCGACTTCAGGCTTATGAGCGACGGTCCGTCGGCAGGATGAAGGCTAGGGCGAGGGCGTGGTGGTCTCGTGGTCAGGATGGCCGGCGTCGATCACCCGCACGCCCAGCTCTCGCGAGGCGGTGAAGATTTCCGGATGACGGTCCAGCGTACGCGTCACGTCGGCGATCCCGCTGGCCCAGTGTTCGGTCATGGTCTGGCGCGAGAACTCGAAGTCCTTCGTGCCGCCCTCGTAGGGCTGCTTACGGTAGATCAGTTGCACCACCGTGACGGCGCTCTCCCGCGCCGCGTCTTCCAGCAGGGCGAGGTCGGCGCGGTCGACGTGCTCGGCCGGCAGCCTGTCGAGCAGCTTACGCAGCGCCGTCTTGACCTGATGGATGCGCAGGCTGGCGTCGGTGTTCAGGCGCGTGCGGCTGGAGTAGCGGATGTCCTTCTCCCGCTCGTCCGCCTCCATCAGGTTGCGAGGCATCGCGCCGTGGGCGTTGAACAGGTCCACCTGGAAGATCAGCAGATCGTCGCTCTGATCATCGTCCAGGACGAACTGCAACGGCGTGTTGGAGAGCAGCCCGCCGTCCCAGTACGCCTCGCCCTCGATCCACACCGGCGCGAACCCGGGCGGCAGGGCGCCGGAGGCCATGATGTGCTCGGGCGTGATCGTCTGATGGGCGCTGTCGAACACCACCGAATTGCCGGTCTGCACGTTCACCGCGCCCACGCTCAGCCGCATCTCGTTCCGGTTGATGCGGTCGAAGTCCACCAGCCGCTCCAGCGTGGCGCGCAGGGGCGTGGTGTCGTAGTAGCTGATCGCCTCGGGGCTGCCCTCCGGCCACAGCATGGGCGGCGGCACGCGCGGCTTGAAGAAGCCCGGCGCGCCGAAGGTGGCGATGCTGGCGGCGCTCATCTGGTTGATGAAGCTGCGCAGCTGGCTCAGCCCCGCGGTTAGCGAAAAGAACGGTCCGGAGCTGGCCTGCTCCCAGAAGGCGCGCATGCGCTCCAGCCGGCGGTCCGGCGGGTTGCCGGCGATCAAGGCCGCGTTGATCGCGCCGATGGAGATGCCCGTGACCCACTGCGGCTCCACGCCTGCGTGCTGCAGCGCCTGGCACACTCCGGCCTGGTAGGAGCCGAGCGCGCCGCCGCCCTGGAGCACGAGCACCTTCCGCTGGCCGCGTGGCGCGTCGAGCGACGACGGGTCGGACGGGATGGGAGACGGGTCGTCAGAAGCGGGCCGGGTGGGTGTTTCCAGCACGGGTGTCCGGCTCCTGTCGTCTGTCCGGCGTGAGCAGTGCCGCAGTGCGGCGACGCCGTCAAACGGCGGCTATCTTCAGGCGAAACGCCAGGCCTCCTCGGCGGCGCGGCGCAGCGCACGGGACTTGTGCAGCGTCTCCTCGTACTCGGCGTCCGGGTCGCTGTCGGCCACTACGCCGCCGCCGGCCTGCACGTGCATCATCCCGTCCTTGAACAAGGCGGTGCGCAGCACGATGCAGGTGTCGACCTGGCCGGTCGCGGAGACGTAGCCGGCGGCGCCCGCGTAGGCCAGGCCGCGCTTGTCCGTCTCCAGTTCGTCGATGATCTGCATGGCTCGCACCTTGGGCGCACCTGACAGCGTGCCGGCGGGCAGGGCGGTGAGGATCACGTCGACGGGGTCCAGCGGAGAGGGAGCATCGCCCTCCACGTTGGAGACGATGTGCATGACGTGGCTGTAGCGCTCCACCGTGAAGCTCGACGTCACCCGCACCCTCGGGGCGCCGGTTGGCGCGGCGCGCCCTTCGTCGCCGAGCTTGACGATGCGCCCCACGTCGTTGCGGCCGAGGTCGAGCAGCATCAGGTGTTCGGACCGTTCCTTCGGGTCGGCCAGCAGGTCGCGTTCCAGCTCCAGGTCCTGCTCGGGCGTCGCGCCGCGGGGGCGGGTGCCCGCGATGGGGCGGATCACCACCTTGCCGTCGCGCAGGCGCACCAGGATCTCCGGGCTGGAGCCGGCGAGCTGGAAGTCGCCGAAGTCGAGGAAGAACAGGAAGGGCGAAGGGTTCAGCCGCCTCAGCGCCCGGTAGCAGGCGAACGGCGGATGGGCGAAAGGCGCGCTGAAGCGGTGGCTCGGCACCACCTGGAAGATGTCGCCGGCCTTGATGTAGCGTTTGGCCCGTTCCACCACTTCGGCATAGGCGGCGCGGGTGACCGGCGAGGTAATCGGCTCCGCAGCGATCGCTGGAGCGTCGTCCTTGATGGGCGGCCTCGCCAGCGGCTGCGCCAGCCGCGCGCGCACCTGCGCCAGCCGCTCGGTCGCCGCTGCATAGGCTTCGTCAGCCGTCGCCGCGCCGGGGCGCACGGGCGTGACGAGCACGATCTCCTGAGCGATGGCGTCGAACACCGCGACGATAGAAGGCCGCGTCATGACCGCGTCCGGCAGGCCCAGCGCATCCGGCCGGGCGGGGCCAAGAGGTTCGACGAGGCGGATCATGTCGTAGCCGAGCACGCCGAACAGGCCCGCCGCCATCGGCGGCAGTTCCGCCGGAAGCTCGATGCGCGCAGCATCCAGCGTCGCCCGCAGGGAAGCCAGGCTCGCAAGCGCGTCCGGCGCGTAGACGCCATGCGCGACGTCCTCACCGCGAGCGATTTCCGCACGATCGCCCCAACAGCGCCAGACCAGGTCGGGGGCCAGGGTGATCACGGAATAGCGCCCCCGCCAGGCGCCGCCCTCCACCGACTCGAACAGGAAGGCGAAGGGGTGGCCGAGCCCGATCTTCAGGAAGGCTGAGACCGGCGTCTCCAGATCGTCCACAACGCGCGCCCAGACCACCTGGGGCCGGCCGCCGTCGTAGGCTGCGGCGAAGTCCGCACGGGCGGGGAGCAAATCCATGGACGCGTCGCTACTGAGCCGGACCGGGGTCCGCGCCGAGCGCCGCGTGCGCCCTCTTATAGTCGACCTTCGGCTTGATCGCCAGGCGCGCAGCGGTGCGGACGGCCACGGCGAAGTCCTGCGCCAGAGCCTGGCTCGCCGCCTGGCGCTGGTCCGCCGTCGCCTGGGCCGCGCTCTGAGGCGTCGCGGGCACGATGGCGGTCAGCTTGGCTATGACGTAGGCGGGCTTGATGTCGGGGCCGGTCACCACGTCGCCAGCCTTGGCGAGGAAGAGCCGGGCGAGCAATTCGTTGCTGTAGGCCTTGCCCGCCGCGGCGCGCAGCACGTCGTCGCCGTGCGCCAGCGGCGCGTGGGCGGCGGCGGCGGCGGCTTGGATCGGCTGGCCTTTGCTGACGGTCGCGGCGATGGCGTCGGCCTTGGCGTGCAGCCGCCTGATCATGTCCTGCTGCATCATCACGCGCATCAGCAGCGGCTGGATCTCAGCCAGCGGCGGCGGCGAGGGGGCCACCACCGTCTCCAGCCTCAGCGCCGCGTACTCGCCCGGGCCGAGATCCACGATGTCGCTGTCCTGTCCGGGTTTCAGGGCGAAGCCGGCCTGCAGCAGTTTGGGCGGCATGGCCACCTTCTGGCGTTGCAGGGTGATGCTCTGGGCGGTGATGGCGGGCAGGGTGGAGACTTGCGCGCCGGCCGCCTTGGCCGCGTCCGCCAGGCTCGACCCGCCCGAGCGCGCGTCCTCGTACTTTTGCACCGCCTTGGTGATCTGCGTCTGCGCCTCGGTCGCCTTTACCTCCTGCTCGATCTTGGGTCGGACCTCGTCCAGCGTCACGTCGTGGCCAGGCGTGACCTTCTGCACCGCCAGCACCGCCAGTCCGAGATCGCCCTGGACAGGCCCTTTCACCTGGCCAGACGTCATGGCGAAGGCGACGTCGGCGAGCGCCTTGTCGGCCACCGCCGTCTTGGGGCTGTCGGCGTAGACGACCGGCTGGACGTTGAGGGCGCGCGCCACCGTCTGCGGCGCCTCGCCCTTGGCCAGCCGCGCGGCCACGGCCTGGCCCTCGGCCGCGCTGCGGACGGGTATCTGCACCATCGAGAGCTTGGCGGGCGTGGACAGGGCGTCCTTCTCGAAGTCGAAGCGCTTCTGCACCTGTGCGGGATCGGCGCTCAGGGTGGGCGCGAGCTTGGCGCTTGAAAAGGCGACCACGGTGAACACCCGCGCCTCCGGCCGCATCAGTTGCGCCGCGTTCTGCTGGATGAAGGCGTTCATCTGCGCGTCGGTCGGCTGGGCCGGGGCGGCGACCGCTTCGGGCGGAAGCACGAAATAGTCGAAGTTCAGGCCCTCGCCGTCATAGGCCGCCTGCAGGCCCGAGAACAGCAGCGGCGCGCGCAGGCCGGTGGCCATGCCCGACACGAACTGGGTCTGGGCGAGATCGTCGCGAAGGATGGTCTCGAACTCCGCGTCGGTGTAGCCCGCCTGCTGGACGAAGGCCTCGTAGGCCTGGCGGTCGAACTGGCCCGACACCGGGTTGAAGAAGCGCGGCGCCTTGGCGATCTCGGCCACCACCTGCTTGTCGGACGGCCGGATGCCGATCTTGTGGATGTAGGCCGCGAGGGTCTCGTCAGCGGCGACGGCGTCGAGCACCTGGCGGTCCAGGCCATGGGTCAGGGCGTCCTGCAGGGTGATGGTCTGGCCGGACTGCTGGCCGTATTGCTTGAGCTGGTCCTGCACCATCTGCTTGAAGCGGGCTGTGGTGATGGTGCGCCCGCCCGCCTGGACCACCACGTCGCCGGGCGCGCCGTTCCTGAAGACGTCGCGGATGCCCCAGACCAGGAAGCTGGCCATCAGCAAGCCGATCAGGACCTTGGCGGCGGGCGTTTTCCAGAGCGCGCGGAACTGGGAGAGCATGGGGGAGCGCAGACCTTCGATCAAAACCGCTTGCCCGCACGCCGGGACCGTCGACGCGCTGAAAGCCCGCTCGCGGGCGGCTGGCCGCGCGGCGAGTCCGCCCTATAGGGGCGCCGGCGCCGGGCCGGCAAGGGCGCGCGCGGCTTCCGCGTCAGCGTGACCGCGTATCTCGGCGCTTCACAGGCGCGCTGGCTTGGCTTAGGCGCATCGGCTTCGCAGGGGAGCCTTCACCTTGAGCCAGCCGAGGCGACTGGTCGCCGGGAATTGGAAGATGAACGGGGCTTCGGGCGCGCTGCGCGAAGCCCGCGCGCTGGCCGACGCCTTAGAGCGAGAGCCTGCCGCCTGTCGCGTGGCGCTGTTCCCTCCGGCGCCGCTGATCCACCGGATGGCCGCGGCCGTCGGCGGGGGGGTGGAGATCGGCGCCCAGGATTGTCATGCCGAGGCGGCCGGCGCCTACACCGGCGATCTCAGCGCGGAGATGCTGCACGACGCCGGCGCCACGCTGGTGATCCTTGGCCACTCCGAACGGCGCACCGGCTATCGCGAGAGCGATGCGGACGTGGCCGCCAAGATCGAGGCGGCGCTGCGCGGCGGCCTGGAGCCCATCGTCTGCGTCGGCGAGAGCTTGGAGCAGCGCGCGTCCGGCCGCGCGCTGGACGTGGTGTCGGCCCAGCTCCAGGGATCGCTGACCGCTTCGCTGGAAGGGCGAGCGTTCGTAGTGGCCTACGAGCCGGTCTGGGCCATAGGCTCCGGACGCACGCCTACCGTCGAAGAGGTGGAGGCGGCGCACGGCTGCATCCATGCCCTGCTCGAATCGCGGTTCAGCCAGGGGAAGAGCGTTCCGGTGCTGTACGGCGGCTCGGTCAACCCCGCCAACGCCGCCACGCTGCTGCACGCGACGGGGGTGGACGGGGCGCTGGTCGGCGGCGCCTCGCTGAGGGCCGCGGACTTCCTGCCGATCGTGCGCGCCGTTTGAAACGCGCCAGACGCGCTCGGGGCTGGGGCCGTTCAGCCCTTGGTGAAGGCGGCGCTGATGATCAGGTCCACGTCGTCGCCGACCACGGGCACGTACTTGGACACGCCGAACTCGCTACGCTTGATGCGGCCGCGCGCTTCGAAGCCGGCCGTGTAGGCGTGGCTCAACGGGTTCTGGCCCGCGCCGTTGAACGAGACCCGCAACGTCTCCGGCCGGGTCACTCCGTGCAGGGTGAAATCACCGGTGACGTCGGCCTGGCCCGGTCCCACGATCTTGACCGAGGTCGAGCGGAAGGTCGCGTTCGGGTAGCGCGCGACGTCGAACCAGTCCGGCGCCTTCAGCTCGCCGTCCAGCTTGGCGTTCGTCGTGCTGACGCTGGCCATCGGAATGGTGACCTGAAGCTGGCTTGAGGCGGGGTGCTTGGGATCGAGCGTCAGCGAGCCGGTCGCGTCGGTGAAATCGCCGTACCAGGTGGTGAAGCCCATGTGGGAGACGCTGAAAAGCACCCGCGTATGACTGGGCTCGATGACGTAGGCGCCCGACTGCGTGGCGGAGGGCGTGGGATTGGCGAAGCTCTGCGCCAGCGCAGGCGCGGCGGGGGCGAGCGACAGAGCGCCGGACGACAGGAGAATTCGGATCGACATGGGGGTGTCTCGCAAGAGCCTGGAGACATGATCCTAACCGACTTTTTCCGTTCGGCAACGGCAAGGGTTGCAGTTTCCGTGGTAGAGGTCGACCTGGGGTGAGCGGCTGGCGCGCCGCATGGGAGGATGTTACATCCCGCCTAGCGCAGCGTCCCTACGCCGCGCCATCCCTCGTCCTCACCGAAGACCTATCGCCATGCTCCTCGGCTCTCTGCTCGTTTTGTTGGTGCTGGTCTGCATCGCGCTCAGCGTGGTGATCCTGCTGCAGCGCTCGGAAGGCGGGGCGCTCGGCATGGGCGGCGGACCCTCCGGGTTCATGACCGCACGCGGCGCGGGCGACCTGCTGACCCGCACGACGGGCATATTGGCGGGCGTCTTTTTCTTCCTCTGCCTGCTGCTGACCGTGCTCTCCGCCCGGCTGCACGCGGGCGGCTCGGTGGTCGACAGGCTGAGGGTGCAGGGCCTGGCGCCGGACGCGCTCAACCGCATCAGCC
>CAXTUT010000004.1:0-368 GCA_964247465.1 uncultured Caulobacteraceae bacterium
GGACGCACCGAGACGGTCGCCTCAGCACCGGGCGAGCTGCTCGACGCCGCGGCCGACGCCGGCGCGGCAGGCGCCCTGGTCGACCGCATCGCTGCGCGGGGCGGAGCGGTGGTGCGCCGCCTGTCGCCGGTGGACGTGCACGGCCCCGAACACGCCGATGTGCAGGCGCCGTTCGGCGCGCCCGCGGTCTGGACGGGAGACCGGGCGGCGGCCCGCTTCCTGGATACGCCCTTGCGGCCCTTGCGCCTGTTCCGCCCGGCCCAGCCCATCAACGTCGTCGCCGCGGAGATTCCTGAGGGCCCGCCCGCCCGCTTCACGTGGCGGGGCGTCCACCCAAAACTGGTGGGCGGCGCAGGCCCCCCGCCCCG
>CAXTUT010000004.1:378-29162 GCA_964247465.1 uncultured Caulobacteraceae bacterium
CGCCCGCCGGTTTCCGGTGGGGGCGGGTACCCAATACTGTGGGGCGCGCCGAAGGCCCCGAGCGGCTGGAGCCGGAATGGGCGCTGCATCGCGAGCCGGCTTGCGTGCGCGACTACTACCGCCTGGAGGATGAGGGGGGGCGCCGCTATTGGGTGTTCCGCCAGGACCGCTACGACGCGCCCGAACCCTCGCCTTCGCTCGCAAGCCTGGCCGCCCAGCGCGAGGAGGTCAGTCGCGAGAAGGGCCGGCGCGAGGCGATCAAGCCCGTCCGTCCCCCGCCCAAGCCGGAACGGCCTGTCCCGCTGCGGCTGATAAGCCCGTCGTCCCCGCCGCCTGCAGAGACCGGAACAGGGCCAGCCGGTAACGACGCCGGTGAAGCGAGGAGTCCACCAGCCCATCCTCCCCGCCCCGCCTGGTTCCTGCACGGGCTGTTCGGATGAGCGCGCAGCCCTACGCCGAACTGGCGACCTCGACCTGCTTCTCCTTCCTGTGCGGCGCCTCCACGCCGGAGGAGATGGTGGAGACCGCCTTCGAGCTCGGCCATTCAGGCTTGGCGGTGGCCGACCGCAATACGCTGGCCGGGGTGGTGCGCCCCTGGACCCGGCTGAAGGCGCTGAAGAAGATCGCGGTGGAGCGCGGAGATGCGCCGCTCCAGGCGGCGCTGGCGCGGTTCCGTTACGTGGTGGGGACGCGGCTGGCGTTCTCGGACGGCACGCCCGACGTACTGGCCTATCCGGTGCACCGGGCGGGCTATGGCCGGCTGTGCCGGCTGCTGACCCAGGGCAACCTGCGGGCCAGGAAGGGCGAATGCGACCTGCGCCTGGGCGACCTGCTCAAGCTCGGCGAAGGGGTGGCCCTGGTGCTGGCGCCGCCCGAACGGCCGGACCCGGCGGCGCTTCGTCCTGTGCTGGACGCCCTGGCGGGGGCGCATCCGGGGTTCGTGTGGTTGGCCGCCTCGGTGGGCTACGGCCCAGCCGACGCGCGTCGGCTGGACGAACTGGCGGCGCTGGCGCAGGCGGCGGGAACGCCGCTGCTGGCTGTGGGCGACGTGCTCTATCACGCGCCCGGACGGCGGCGGCTGCAGGACGTCATGACCGCCATCCGCGAGCACGTCCCGCTGTGCGGGGCCGGTCGCCGGCTGCAGCCCAACGGCGAACGCCACCTGAAGCCGTCCGAAGAGATGGCGCGCCTGTTCAGGGACTACCCGGGCGCGCTGGAGCAGGTCGCCCTGCTGCTGGCCCTATGCGACTTCGATCTCGGCGAGCTCAGGTACGAGTACCCGCAGGAGCCGGTGCCGCCCGGCCTGACGCCGCAGGCGCATCTTGAGGCGCTGTGCCGCGAGGGCCTGACATGGCGCTACCCTGAGCGGCGCTATCCGGCGGGACCTCCGCAGAAGGTGCTGGACCAGCTGACCGAGGAGTTCGCCTTCATCGCCCGCCGCGACATCGCCCACTATTTCCTGACCGTCTACGAGATCGTGCGCTTCGCCCGCGACCGCGGCATCCTGTGCCAGGGGCGGGGCTCCGCCGCCAACAGCGTGGTGTGCTTCTGCCTGGGCGTCACCGCGGTCGACCCCGCCCACCACGACCTGCTGTTCGCCCGCTTCGTCTCCGACGAGCGCGAGGAGCCGCCTGACATCGACGTGGATTTCGAGCACGAGCGGCGAGAGGAGGTGATCCAGCACCTTTATGAACGCTACGGGCGCGAGCGAGCGGCCATCTGCGCCACGGTGATCCACTACAGACCCAGGAGCGCCATCCGCGAGGTCGGCAAGGCGCTCGGCCTGAGCGAGGACGTGACCGCCGCGCTGGCCGGCATGGTCTGGGGCAGCTGGGGCGGCGAGCCGGACCCCGAGCATGTGCGCCAGACCGGTCTCGACCCGGACAACCCGCAAATCCGCGAGGCGCTGGAGCTGGCGGGCCAGCTGATCGAGTTTCCCCGCCACCTGTCCCAGCACGTGGGCGGCTTCGTGCTGACCCAGGAACGGCTGGACGAGACCGTGCCGATCCTGAACGGCGCCATGCCCGACCGCACCTTCATCGAGTGGGACAAGGACGACATCGATGCGCTCGACCTGATGAAGGTCGACGTGCTGGCGCTCGGCATGCTGAGCTGCATCCGCGGCGCCTTCGACCTGCTGAACCGCCACCGCATCTCGGCGATCGCCGACATGGCCGAGCTGGAGGACAACCGCGACAGCGACACGTGCGTCTACGAGATGCTGGGCCGCGGCGACACGGTGGGCGTGTTCCAGATCGAGAGCCGCGCCCAGATGAACATGCTGCCGCGGCTGAAGCCGAACTGCTTCTACGATTTGGCCATCGAGGTCGCCATCGTGCGCCCCGGCCCCATCCAGGGCGACATGGTCCACCCCTACCTGCGCCGCAAGCAGGGGTTGGAGTCGGTCGTGCTCGAAGGCCCGACCGAGCCCGGCAGCGATCCCTGCGAGCTGCAACACGTGCTCGGACGCACCATGGGCGTGCCGCTGTTCCAGGAGCAGGCCATGCAGGTGGCCATCACCGCTGCCCGCTTCACCGGCGCCGAGGCCGACGGCCTTCGCCGCGCCATGGCCACCTTCCGCCGTACTGGCGGGGTCACGCCCTACAAGGCGAAGATGGTGGGCGGCATGGTGGCGCGCGGCTACTCCCTGGGTTTCGCCGAGCGCTGCTTCAAGCAGATCGAGGGCTTCGGCTCCTACGGCTTCCCCGAGAGCCACGCCATCAGCTTCGCCAAGCTGGTCTACGTCTCCGCATGGCTCAAGTGTCACCATCCGGCGGCGTTCTGCGCGGCGCTTCTGAACGCCCAACCGATGGGCTTTTACGCCCCCGCCCAGATCGTGCGGGACGCCCGCGAGCACGGGGTGGACGTGCGCGGCGTCGACGTGGGCCACAGCGCCTGGGACTGCACGCTTGAGCCTGGACCGGACGGCGGCTGGGCGGTGAGGCTCGGCCTGCGGCAGGTGGAGGGCTTTGCGCGGGCGGCGGCCGAGCGGCTGGTCGGGGCCGTGCGGCTCCCGGCGCGGCCGGGCCAGGGCGGCTTTGCGGATTTCGACGATCTGGTGCGCAGGTCGGGCCTGACGCCGGCCCAGCTCCAGGTCCTGGCCCAGGCCGACGCCTTGCGCTCGCTGGGGCTGGACCGTCGCGCGGCGCTGTGGCGGGTACGAGGGTTGTCGGCGGCCGCGCCGGCGCCGCTGCTGCAGGCTCTGCCCGAGGCGGAAGCGCCGGTCGCCCTGCCCGCCATGGGCCTCAGCGAGCACGTGGTGGCCGACTACCAGACCACGCGGCTGTCGCTGAAGGGCCATCCCATGGGCTTCCTGCGCCAGGGTTTCGCCGTGCGCGGTGTCGTCAGCTGCGTCGGGCTTGCGAGTTTGCCCGACCGCGCGCCGGTGTGCGTCGCCGGCGTGGTGCTGGTGCGCCAACGGCCGGGAACCGGCGTCGTGTGCTTCATCACCCTGGAGGACGAGACCGGGGTGGCGAACCTGGTCGTGTTGCCTGAGGAGTTCGAGCGCTACAGGAAGCAGATCATGTCCGCCCGCCTGCTGGAGGCGCACGGCCACATCCAGCGCGCCGATCAGGCGCCGGAGGTGGTGCACGTGCGCGTCCACCGCCTGGTGGACCACACCGCCAGGCTGCGGGCGCTGGCCGAGCCGGAATTTGATTTGAAGCCGCTTCTGGCGCGCAGCGACGAGGTGGCGAGAAACGCTCCGGTGGGTGGGGACCAGCGCACTCTGCCGCCGCAGGCGGTCCACCCGCGCAACGTGCGCATCATGCCGCCTTCGCGGGACTTCCATTGAACGTCCGCGGAGACGGGCTGCATGCTTCGAGACAGACTCCTTTCAGGAGCCTCCGCATGAGGAGAGATGTGTCCGCTTACTCACGTCCTCGTCTTGAGGCGCGGCGCAGCCCCGTCTCGAAGGACGCACGCTGGCCGCACCTACGGCTTGGAGGCCTTGATCTGCGCGGCGGCGGACTGGCCGGTCTCCGCCTCGACCTCTTCGGCCAGGGCGTCGAGCCACTTCAGCACGGCGGCCTCGAAATCCGCCCCGTCCACCTCGGCGAAGGCCTGCGGCAGGCGCTGATCGACGAAGGCGCGCAGCACCTCGGGATGGATGTAGGCCGAGCGGCAGACCGCGGGCGTGTTGCCGAGCAGGCCCGCGGTCGCCTTGACGCACAGGGTGACGGTCTTCTTGGCCTCCCGCTCGGTGGTGGGGGCGGGAAAGCCGGAGAGCGCCTTGGCCGCCGCCAGCGTGCCGGCCCAGGTGCGGAAGTCCTTGGCGGTGAAATGCTCGCCGGTCGCCTCGCGCAGGTATTCGTTGATGTCGTGAGACTCCACGGCGTGGCGGACGCCGTCGGCGTCCACGTACTGGAACAGCCGCTGCCCCGGCAGCTCTTGGATCGACTTGATCACCCGGGCGAGTCGACGGTCCTGCACCGCCGTCTTGTGCTGGATGCCGCTCTTTCCCTTGAACTCGAACTCCACATTGGAGCCGTGCAGGCGCAGGTGGCGCGAGCGCATCGTCGTCAGGCCGAAGCTCTTGTTCTGCTTGGCGTATTCGTCGTTGCCGACCCGGATGAGCGTGGTTTCGAGCAGCCGCACCACGGTCGCGACCACCTTCTCGCGCGGCAGGCCATGCGTCTTCAGGTCGTGATCGACCTTGTCACGCAGGGCGGGCAGGGTGCGGCCGAAGGCGGCCATGCGGGCGAACTTGGTCTCAGCCCGCGCCGCGCTCCAGAGCGCGTGGTAGCGGTATTGCTTGCGACCGCGCTCGTCGCGGCCCGTCGCCTGGATGTGGCCGCGGGCGGACCTGCAGATCCAAACGTCGGCGTAGGCCGGCGGGATGGCCAGGGCTCGGATGCGGTCGGTCGTCTTGACGTCGACGACCGGACGGCCTTTGGCGTCGACATAGTCGAAGCCCGCCTCGGACTTCACCCGGGTGAGGCCCGGATCGTCGTCATGGACGTAGATCAGGCCGGCCGCCTCGGCGACCGCCTCGTTAGGCGTGTCTTCGGCCGGTGCGTCCTCGTCGTCGTACGCCATCTTCACGCAACCTCGTCCAATCGCTGCAGGCCAACGGAGGCGTTCCGCCGCGGTTCCCCGCGCCTTGACCGCTCATGGCCGCTTCCCCACACCACCCGCGGCGGACTAAGCATGCGACCGCGTCGACAAGGTCCGTGCGTCGCCTCAGTGTGGTTACAGCGGGTGAACTACCGCCACGCCTTTCACGCCGGCAACTTCGCCGATCTGGTCAAGCACGCCCTGCTCCTGGCTGTGCTCGATCGGCTGACCCGCACGCCCGAACCGTTGGAGGTGATCGACACCCACGCGGGCGCGGGCGTGTACGCGATGGAGGGTGAGGCGGCGCGCCGCTCGGGCGAGGCGCAGGCCGGTGTGGCGCGTCTGATGGCGGACCCGGCGCCGCCGACGGCGCTGCAGCGCCTCGCCGACGCGGTGAGGGCCTGCAATCCGAGCGCGGCATTACAGCATTACCCAGGCTCGCCCTGGCTGGCGGCGGGTGCGCTTCGGCCCAAAGACCGTTACGTCGGCTGCGAGTTGCGGGCCGACGACTGCGCAGCCCTGCGGCGATGTCTGGCGACCTCGCCTGGGGGCTCCGCCGCGCAGGTCGTGGAAGGCGACGGCTACGCCGAAGCGGCGCATCGACTCGCCGGCGCCCGTGGGCGCACCCTGCTCCTGGTCGATCCGCCCTATGAACGCGCCGACGACTACGCCCGCACGGCCGAGCTGATCGCGCGCCGGCCCGACCCGTCGCGACAGCCCGCGCTGGTCTGGACGCCGCTGAAGGATCTGGAGACCTTCGACCGCTTCATCGGCGCCCTGGAGGCCTCCCGGCCGGCGAGCCTGGTCATCGCCCAGGTGCGGCTGCAGCGACTGGATGATCCTATGCGGATGAACGGTTGCGCCGTGGTGCTGATCGACGCGCCGGACCTGTCCACTCCAGCGCAGGAGGCATGCGCCTGGGTCGCGTCCCGGCTGGGTGGCGCGGACGCGCTAGCGCGGGTGGATCGCATCCTTGGCGCGGCAACCTGAGCCTTGGGCGTCCGTTGTGGCCTCGGGTGCGAAGGAGCGCCGTGTAATGCTGAGACGGTTGGGATTAAAGCTGTTGCGGCGCGGCTCCGCCCGGAGCCGTCCGGCCGAGGTGGCCGACACCGTCTCCACCGCCGTGCGGGAGGCTCTGCGTCCATCCGCCCGCGCCAAGACGGCCCAACACGTCGCTCCGGCCCTGTTGCTGGCGACGGGTGCTGGCGTCGCCTTCTTGTGGTGGACGCAATGGGCCCGCGGCCAAGCTGAGAGCGACCAGGCCGAAAGCGACCAGGCCGAAAGCGAAGGGGCGGCGGCCGGAAACGGGCAGGCGGGGAATAGCGGCGACTGAGAGCCCATCAAGCCCGTCAGCCCTCCAAGCGTTTCACCATGGCCTCATGCTCAGCCCAGAGCGCGGCGGGCAGACGATCGCCGAACTGGGCGTAGGCGGCCGGGATGGTCGCCGCCTCCTCAAGCCAGACCGCACGATCGGGCGTCAGCAGCAGGTGCAGCTGACGATCGCTCAGCGAAAGACCGGAGGTGTCGAGCGCCTCGGCTGTCGGATGGCGGCCGATCGCGCTGTCCTGGGCCTCGGCCCGGCCTTCCAGGCGCTCGACGATCCATTTCAGCACGCGCGCATTGTCGCCGTAGCCCGGCCAGACGAAGCGGCCGTGCTCGTCCTTCCTGAACCAATTGACGAAATAGATGCCCGGCAGCTTGGCCGGGTCGGCCTGCTCGCCCAGCTTCAGCCAGTGGGCGAAGTAGTCGCCCATATTGTAGCCGCAGAAGGGCAGCATGGCGAAAGGATCGCGCCGAAGCGCGCCGAGCTTGGTCTCCGCCGCCGCCGTTCCCTCGGACGCCACGTTGGAAGCCAAGAACACCCCGTGTCTCCAGTCGAACGCCTCGGTCACCAGCGGCACGGCGGTGGCCCTGCGACCGCCGAACAGGATGGCGCTGATCGGCACCCCCGACGGCGCCTCCCACTCCGGCGCTATGGTCGGACACTGGCTGGCCGGCACGGCGAAGCGGGCGTTGGGATGGGCGGCGGGCTCTTGGGAGGCCGGCGTCCAGCTACGTCCGCGCCAGTCGGTCAGGTGGGCCGGCGGGTCCTTGGTCAGCCCTTCCCACCACACGTCGCCGTCGTCGGTGAGCGCCACATTGGTGTAGATGCAGTTGGCCTTGAGCGTGTCGATGGCGTTCTTGTTGGTGGCCTCGCCCGTGCCCGGCGCCACGCCGAAGAAGCCGAACTCCGGGTTGATGGCGTAGAGCCGCCCGTCTTCGCCGAAGCGCATCCAGGCGATGTCGTCGCCCACCGTCTCGGCCTTCCAGCCTTCGATGGTCGGCTGCAGCATGGCCAGGTTGGTCTTGCCGCAGGCGCTGGGGAAGGCGGCGGCGACGTAGTGGACCGTCTGCTCAGGCGAAGTGAGCTTGAGGATCAGCATGTGCTCGGCCAGCCAGCCCTCGTCGCGGGCCATCACCGAGGCGATGCGGAGCGCATAGCACTTCTTGCCGAGAAGCGCGTTGCCGCCGTAGCCCGAGCCGTAGGACCAGATCTCCCGGGTCTCGGGGAAATGGACGATGTATTTGGTCTCGTTGCAGGGCCACGCCACGTCGCTCTGGCCCGGCAGCAGCGGCGCGCCCACGCTGTGAACCGCGGGCACGAAGAAGCCGTTCTCGCCGATGGCGTCCAGCGCCGCCTGGCCCATGCGCGTCATCACCCGCATGGAGACCGCCACATAGGCGCTGTCGGTGATCTCCACGCCATAGGCGCTGATCCTGGAGCCGAGCGGGCCCATGCAGAAGGGCACGACATACATCGTGCGCCCGCGCATGCAGCCCTTGAACAGGCCGTTCAGGGTGGCCCGCATCTCTGTCGGATCGGCCCAGTTGTTGGTCGGCCCGGCGTCGATCTCGGTCCTGGAGCAGATGAAGGTGCGGCTCTCCACCCGCGCCACATCCTTCGGGTCGGAGGCGGCGTAGAAGCTGTTGGGGCGCTTCAGCGGGTTGAGCGCCTTCAGCGTGCCGGCCTCGACCAGGGACTCGGTGAGGAAGCGCCACTCGTCCTCGGAGCCGTCGCACCAGTAGACCTGGTCCGGCTCGGTCAGGGCGGCGACCTCGCGTACCCAGTTTAGCAGGGTCTTGTTGCGGGTGGGGGCGTGGTCGGCGGCGATGGCGGTGGTCAGGGTCATGGGGGCCTCTCCCAGGGCCGATAGCCGGTGGGCGGGTCACATCGCCGCACCCTTTGGATATTTGCAACATTGCTAGCTTTCCTCGGCTCGCGCATCAAGACCCCGCCGCCATGGAGGCTCTATTTGGACCAAAACGCACTTGGCGACTTGGCGGCTTTGCTCGAGCGTGTCGCCGTCGCTCTGGAGCGGCTGGCGCCGCCGCGCGAGCCCCCGGTCGACTTCGCAGGTGCGGTCCTTTTCCGCTGCGATGCAGCAGGGCGGAGCTTCGTCGCGGCGCCGGATTTCCCTTTGCCGTTAGACCTCTTAGTGGGGGTGGACACGCAGAAGGCCGCGCTGGTGGAGACCCTGCGGCGCTTCTGCGCGGGGCTGCCGGTCAACAACGTCCTGCTCTGGGGCGCGCGGGGCACGGGCAAGAGCTCGCTGGTCAAGGCGGCGGTCTGCGAACTGGCGCGCGCGACGGACCGCCTCCGGATGGTGGAGGTGGAGCGGGAGGTTGTGAATACGCTGCCAACCGTGTTTGCAACTTTGCGAAACAGGCCTGAACGCTTCATCGTTCTGTGCGATGACCTGTCGTTCGAGGAGGGGGCGGGCGCGGCCAAGTCGCTGAAGTCGGCCCTAGAAGGCGGGGTGATGGGACCGCCCGGCAACGTGGTGTTCGTGGCCACCTCCAACCGCCGCCACCTCATGCCCCGCGGCCATGCGGACGCAGACCGGCTGGCGGCGGCCGAGGAGGCGGAGGAGACCATCTCGGCGTCGGACCGCTTCGGCCTGTGGCTCGGCTTCCCACCGATGGACCAGCCGACCTACCTCGCCGCAGTGCGGGCCTACGCGGACCGCTTCGAGCTCCCGTTGGAGAATCTTGAACGGCGGGCGTTGCAGTGGGCGCAGCGGCGAGGCGGTCGTTCAGGGCGTACGGCCTGGCAGTTTGTCCGCGAGCTGGCGGGCGAAGCGGGCCGCGCCCTGTCGCAGTGATCCCTGTCCCAGCCGGGTCGGGGTCAGGTCTGCTCGAAGATGCAGCGCGCGTAGTCGACGAAGCGGTCCGCCGTGCGGCTCGGGTCATAGCCTGGGTCGCTGATCGCCTTGAAGGCGACCGCGTCGGTGAGCAGCATCAGCAGCTCCACCTTGTCCGCCACCTCGCCGGCGCTCCACCGCGCAGGAGCGGCGGCCGCCACCAGGGCGCACAGGCGTTCGGCGACACTGCGCCGGGCGTCGATGATCACCCGCGCCGCGCCTGGGTTGCGCGCGCCTTCGGCCATGATCTCCAGCCACAAGATGCTGCAGCCGCGTTGGCTCATCCGCTCGATCTTCCGGCGCCAGTGGGCGAAGAACGCCGGGAAAACCCCTTCGTCAGCGACAGCCACGGCGTCGAAGTCGGCCATGGCGGCGAGCACGTCGCGCTCCAGGATGGCGGCGATGATGTCGTCCTTGGACGCGAAATAGCGATAGATGTGTCCCACGCTCATGCGCGCGGCGGCGGCGATGCTGGCCATGCTGGTGGCGTGAAAGCCGTGGAGCTGGAAGCACGTCTCCGCCGCCTCGAGGATCTGCTTGCTGCGCCGCGGCGCCGACGGACGTTCCGCAGCAAGGCCTTCCAAGACAACCAAAGCTCTCTCCTCCGCACGGCGCTTCTTCAGCGCTCTTGACGTGATGCCGCCAAAGGGAATACCACGCCGCCGCGTGAGAATGAACGTTCAATTTCAGGCTGGATCACGGTGCGCTTCGCACCGCCTCAGGGCTATTGCGGCCGCGCTGCTGGCGTTGACGACCGCATGTGCGAAGAAGCCCGCGCCGCCGCCGCAGGGACCGCCCCAGGTCGGCGTCGTCACGATGAAGGCGGAGGCGGTCACGCGCACCGCCGAATTGCCGGGCCGCACTAGTCCGACCCTGTCCTCCGACGTGCGCCCCCAGGTCAACGGGATCATCCTGAAGCGGCTGTTCGTCGAGGGCGGCGAGGTCCGCGCCGGCCAGGTGCTGTACCAGATCGATCCGGCGCCCTATCGCGCGGCGCTGGACCAGGCCAAAGGACAGCTGGCCAACGGTCAGGCCAGCCTGACCACGAGCCGCCTGCAGGCCGAGCGCTACGCCGATCTGGTCAAGATCAACGCCGTCAGCCGCCAGGACAACGACAACGCCCAAGCCGCCTATCGCCAGGCTCTGGCCACGGTCCAGACCGATCAGGCGGCGGTGGAGGCGGCGGCCATCAACCTTGGCTACACCAGGGTGGTCGCGCCGATTTCGGGGCGTATCGGGCGCTCCGCCGTTACGGCGGGGGCGCTGGTCGCGTCCGAGCAGACCAACGCCCTCTCCACGATCCAGGCGCTCGACCCCATCTATGTCGATGTCGCCCAATCGGCCGACGCGCTGCTCAAGCTGCGCCAGGCGCTGACCGGGGGCCATCTCGACCGCGCCGGCCCGACGAGCGCCCGGGTGAGGCTCGTGCTGTCGGACGGCACGCCCTATCCGCAGGCGGGCGTGCTGAAGTTCTCCGAGGTTACGGTGGACCAGAGCACCGGCTCGGTGACGCTGCGCGCGGAGTTCCCAAATCCCAACGCCGTCCTGCTGCCCGGCATGTTCGTGCGCGAGGTGCTGAACGAGGGCGTCTATCCCGACGCGATCCTGGCGCCCCAGCAGGGCGTCTCCCACGATCCCAAGGGCAATGCGACCGCCTTCGTGGTCGGCCCCGACGGCAAGGTCCAGGCCCGGGTGCTGAAGACCGGCGGCGTGTACGGTGACAAGTGGCTGGTGACCGACGGGCTGCGGCCTGGAGACCGGCTGATCGTGGAGGGGCTGCTGAAGGTCAAGCCTGGCATAGCCGTCAAGGCTGCGAACGCCGATCTGAGCGCGTCGGCCGGCTCTACGGCCGCAGCTCCGGCCGGCGGCTGAGGCTCAAGGCCGCACGCCATGTCCCGCTTCTTCATCGACCGACCCATCTTCGCGTGGGTCATCGCCATCATCGTCATGCTCGCCGGCGGGCTGTCGATCTTCACCCTGCCGATCGCCCAGTACCCCAGCATCGCGCCGCCGTCGGTGTCGATCACCGCCATCTATCCGGGGGCCGATGCGGCCACGGTGACCAGCACCGTCACCCAGCCCATCGAGCAGCAGATGAAGGGGCTGGATCACCTGGAGTACATCTCCTCCACCGGGGATACCTCGGGCACCTCCACCATCACCTTGACCTTCGCCCAGGGCACCAACCCCGACATCGCCCAGGTGCAGGTGCAAAATAAGTTGCAGCTCGCCACCCCCGTGCTCCCCCAGGAGGTGCAGCAGCAGGGCGTGGTGGTGGCCAAGGCGAGCAAGAACTTCCTGCTCGGCATGGCGGTGTATTCCACTACCGGCGAGCACGACTCCTCCGACCTCGCCGACCTGGTCAACAGCAAGCTGCTCGACCCGCTGAGCCGGGTGACGGGGGTGGGCAACACCCAGCTGTTCGGCGCCCAGTACGCCATGCGGATATGGCTGGACCCCTACAAGCTGAACAACTTCGGGCTGACCACCACCGACGTGAAGGCCGCCATCGTGGCTCAGAACGCCCAGATCGCGTCGGGCCAGCTCGGCCAGTTGCCCGTGGCGGGCAACCAGCAGCTGAACGCGGTCGTGACCAGCCAGTCGCGCCTGCAGACGCCCGAACAGTTCCGCCAGATCGTGCTGAAGACCAACCCTGACGGCTCCATCGTGCGTCTGAGCGATGTGGGCCGCGTGGAGTTGGGCCAGGACAGCTATACGCTCAGCGCTCGCTTCAACGGCCATCCGGCAGGCGGCCTCGGCATTCAGCTGTCGCCCGGCGCCAACGCGCTGAGCACCGCCACGGCCGTCAAGGCCAAGGTCTACGAGATCGCCAAGGGATTCCCGCCCGACGTGAAGGTCGCCTTCCCCTACGACACCACACCCTTCGTCAAGCTGTCGATCGAGGACGTGGTGCGCACCCTGATCGAGGCCATCGTGCTGGTCTTCGTGGTGATGTTCGTTTTCCTGCAGAACTGGCGCGCCACGCTGATCCCCACGATCGCGGTGCCCGTGGTGCTGCTCGGCACCTTCGGGGTGCTGGCGATCTTCGGCTATTCGATCAACACCCTGACCATGTTCGCCATGGTTCTGGCGATCGGCCTGCTCGTCGACGACGCGATCGTGGTGGTGGAGAACGTCGAGCGGATCATGGACGAGGAGGGACTCTCGCCGGTTGAGGCCACTCGAAAGTCCATGGAAGAAATCACCGGCGCGCTGATCGGCATCGTCCTTGTCTTGGTGGCGGTGTTCCTGCCCATGGCCTTCTTCGGCGGTTCGACCGGGGTGATCTACCGCCAGTTCGCCGTGACCATCGTGTCGGCGGTGCTGCTGTCGATCGCGGTGGCGCTGATCCTGACGCCTGCGCTCTGCGCCACGATCCTCAAGCCTCGCAAGGGGCGCTCCAAACGGCGCGGCTTCTTCGGCTGGTTCAACCGCACCTTTGACCGCGGGGTGAAGGACTACGAGGGCGCGCTCAAGCATGTCACCAAGGCGTGGATACCCTATGGCCTCGTCTATCTGGCCATCGTAGGGGGCATGGCGCTGCTGTTCCTGCACCTGCCGACCGGTTTCCTGCCCGACGAAGACCAGGGCGTGGCCTTCGTGCTGGTGCAGCTGCCGCCGGGCGCCGCGATCTCGCGCACCATCGCGGCGGAGAAGACCGTCGAACACGAGTTCATGGTCAACGAGAAGGCCGCGGTGAGCGCGGTGTTCTGCATTGCGGGCTTCAGCAACGCCGGCCAGGGCCAGAACGCCGGCCAGTGCTTCGTCCTGTTCAAGCCCTTCGACCAGCGTCGCGGCGCGGCCAACAAGGCCCAGGCCGTGGTCGCCCGGGCACTGATCGCCTTCGGCAAGGTGCGCGATGCGATGATCATCCCGCTGATCCCGCCCTCGGTGCAGGAGCTCGGCAACGCCACGGGCTTCGACCTTGAGCTTGAGGATCAGGCCAACCTCGGCCACGACGCCTTGACCGCCGCCCAGGGCCAGCTGCTCGGCATGGCGGGCAAGGATGCCGCGCTGACGGGCGTGCGTCCCAACAGCCTGCCCGACACGCCCCAGCTGAAGGTCGACATCGACCAGCCCAAGGCCACCGCCCTCGGTTTGTCGATCGCCGATGTCAACGACACCATCGGCACCGCCTGGGGCTCGTCCTACGTCAACGACTTCATCGACCGCGGCCGGGTCAAGCACGTCTATGTCCAAGGCGACGCGCCCTACCGCAGCAAGCCCGACGACCTCAACGACTGGTACGTCCGCGGCGCAACAGGCGCGCTCGCGCCCTTCTCCGCCTTCTCCAGCAGCCAGTGGGAGCAGGGACCCTCGCAGCTGCAGCGCTACAACGGCGTTCCGGCGCTCGAAATCCAGGGCCAGCCGGCCGTGGGCGTCAGCTCCGGCGTCGCCCTCGACAAGGTCGAGTCCATGGTCAAGACGCTGCCGCCGGGCGTGGGCCTGGAATGGACCGGCCTGTCCTACGAGGAGCGCCACGCCGGCGCCCAGACGCCGCTGCTGTTCAGCCTGGCGCTGGTCGTGGTCTTCCTGTCGCTGGCTGCGCTGTACGAGAGCTGGTCGGTCCCGGTGGCGGTGATCCTGGTCGTGCCGCTCGGCATCATCGGCGCGGTGCTGGCGGTCACGATGCGGGGATTGTCCAACGACGTCTTCTTCCAGGTCGGCTTGCTGACGACCATGGGGCTGGCGGCAAAGAACGCGATCCTGATCGTGGAATTCGCCGAGTTCGCGGTGCGCGAAGGCAAGACGCCCGTGGAAGCGGCCATCGAGGCGGGCAAGCTGAGGCTGCGTCCGATCCTGATGACCTCGCTCGCCTTCATCGTGGGCGTGTTTCCGCTGGCCATATCCACGGGTGCGGGCGCAGGCGGCCAGAACGACATCGGCACCGGCGTCGTCGGCGGTGTGATCGGGGCGACGGTGCTGGCCATCTTCCTGGTGCCGTTGTTCTACGTCGTCGTGCGGAAGGTCGCGCCGGCGCAGCCTCGCCACACCCCGGCCGACAAGATCGCCGACACCAACGTGCGGGGCGCTTGAGGTGGCGCGCGCTCGCACCCTGCTGGCGCCTCTCGCCGCCGGTCTGCTCGCCGGATGCACGCTCGCGCCGACCTACCAGCGTCCGACTCCGCCCGTCCCCGCCGCCCTTCCGCAGGGCGGGGCCTATGGCGCGGCGGAGTCGGTGACCACGGCGGCTCCAGATCTGGCGTGGCGCGACTTCTTCACCGATCCCAAGCTGCGGCAAGTCCTCCAGCTGGCGCTCGACAACAACCGCGACCTGCGTGTGACGGTGCTGAACATCGCCGAGGCGCACGCCCAGTACCGCATCCAGCGCTCCCAGCAGCTGCCGCACGTCGGCGCCAACTTCGTGCCCACCTACGAGCATCTGCCAGCCTCGGTGCTGGGGGTGCAGTCGGGCGTCTCCGACACCTCGGCCACGGGGGGTGTCGGCGCGGCGGTGGCCAGCAGCAACCAGGCCGTGACCATCCACTACTTCGAAGGAACGCTCGGGGTTTCCAACTACGAGCTCGATCTCTGGGGTCGGGTGCGAAGCCTCTCGCGCCAGGCGCTCGAGACTTACCTTGCAACCAAGGAGGCCCGGCGCGCAGAGCAGATCAGCCTGATCTCCCAGGTCGCCACGGCCTACGTCAGCTACGCCGCCGATCTGGACAGGCTGAAGGTGGCGCAGGATACCGTCAAGAGCGACCGGACCAGCCTGAACCTGACGCAGGCCCGCTTCCAGGGCGGCATCGCATCGGAGCTGGACGTCCGCCAAGCCCAGAGCGCGCTGGAGCAGGCCAACGTGGGCGTGACCACCTACACCACCAGCCTCGCCCAGGATGTCAATGCGCTCACCCTGCTGGTTGGCGCCAGGGTCTCGGCCGACCTGCTCCCCATGCCGTTGCAGGACGGCTTCGTGACCCTGGCCGACCTGCCTGCGGGCGTGAGTTCGCAGGTGCTGCTCCAGCGGCCTGACGTGATGGAGGCCGAGCATCAGCTCGAGGGCTACAACGCCAACATCGGCGCGGCGCGGGCCAACTTCTTGCCCACCATCCTGCTGACTGGTGGAGGCGGGTCCACCAGCGTCTCGCTCGGCGCGCTGTTCGGACCCGGTTCTGGATCGTGGACCTTCATGCCCACGGTCACCCTGCCGATCTTCGACTATGGCGAAAACGCCGCCAACCTTCGCTACGCTAAGGCGCAGCGCGACGTCGCCGTGGCCCAGTACGAGAAGGCCATCCAGACCGCCTTCCGCGAGGTCGCCGACCAGCTCGCCCAGCGCGGCCAGATCGCAGATCTGGTCTCGGCCAACGCGCGCGAGGTGGACGCGGTCAGCCACAGCTTCGGCCTGTCCCAGGCGCGCTACCGGCGCGGCAGCGACACCTATCTGAACACGCTGACCGCTCAGGTGACGCTCTACAGCGCCCAGCAGAGCCTGATCGGCGCACGGCTGACCCGCGCCACCAACCTGATAAGCCTCTACCAGGCGCTCGGCGGCGGGGTGCGCTGAGCCTGCGGATGGGCTGGGAGGTGAACCGGCCGATGGTGGCGGAACCGCTGTCGTGCGCCGCCGGTTAGCGGTCGGTAACGGAGAGCCGCATTGGCCCGCAAGCTCAGCAAATCGATCGTGGGTCGCGCCGAGCGCTTCATCGCCGACTGGAGTCTGCCGCGCCAGATCGCCGGCCAGGACACCTTCTCGCGCGCGTCCAAGAGTACGTCATCCAAGGAGTTGCGGCCGCGCCTGGAGCAGGCCGACGCGGTCGGCGCCAGCGTGTGCCCCTTCTGCGCGGTCGGCTGCGGCCAGCTCATCTACGTCAAGGACAAGAAGCCCATTCATATCGAGGGCGACCCGCGCAGCCCGATCAATAAGGGCACGCTCTGCCCCAAGGGCGCCGGGACGCTGGGCATGCTGCTCAGTCCCAAGCGGGTGAACACCGCGCTGTACCGCGCGCCCTATTCCGACCGCTGGGAAGCCAAGCCGCTGGACTGGATGATGGAGCGCATCGCCTATCTCACAAAGCAGACCCGCGACGAGACCTTCGTGGAGGCGCTGCCTGACGGGACCACGATCAACCAGACGGTCGGCGTCGCCTCGCTCGGCGGCGCCACGATGGACAACGAAGAGAACTACCTCATCAAAAAGCTGTTCGGAGGTGGCCTCGGGATGGTCAGCATCGAGAACCAAGCCCGAATTTGACATTCCTCTTCGGTGCCCAGTCTGGGCGCCACTTACGGACGCGGCGCCGCCACCATGGCGTTGTGGGACCTCGCCAACGCCGACTGCGTAGTGGTGATGGGCTCCAACATGGCCGAGAACCACCCCATCGCCTTCCGCTTCGTAGTGGAGGCGCAGCGGCGCGGCGGCAAGGTCATCCACATCGATCCGCGCTTCACCCGAACCTCGGCGCTGGCCGACATCCACGCGCCCATGCGCTCGGGATCCGACATCGCCTTCCTGGGCGGCCTGATCCGCTACGTCGTCGAGAACGACTTGTGGTTCAGGGAGTTCGCGCTCGCATACACCAACCTCGATCACATCATCGAGGACGCCTACCAGGACCCTGAAGCGCTCGACGGCCTGTTCTCCGGCTTCGATCCGGACACGGGCAGCTACAAGTCCGACAGCTGGCAGTACAAGGACAAGACCTACACCGCCGTAGACGCAGACGACCGCGCCCATCCCAAGACGGACGGCCACAACGACCCCGACAGCATGACCCGTGGACCGCCGCTCCGCGACCCGACGCTGCAGGACCCCAATTGCGTCTTCCAGATCCTTAGACGCCACTACGCCCGCTACACGCCCGAGATGGTTGAGCAGGCGACGGGGTGCCCCAAGGAGACCTTCCTGAAGGTGGCGCAAACCTACGCCGCCGCCTCGGGCCGCGAGCGGACCACCGCCATCTGCTACGCGGTCGGCTGGACCCACCAGAGCGTGGGCGTGCAGATCATCCGCGCCGCCGCCCTCCTGCAGGGATTGATGGGCAACGTCGGGCGGCCCGGCGGCGGGATCATGGCGCTGCGCGGCCACGTGAGCATCCAGGGCTCCACAGACATTCCCACCTTGTACAACATGCTGCCGGGTTATCTGCCCCAGCCCGACGCCCTGAAGGACCACGACACGCTCGAGGACTACCTGAAGGTCGAGACGCCCTCGACCGGGTGGTGGGTGAACACGCCCAAGTACGTCGTCAGCCTGTTGAAGGCCTGGTACGGCGACGCCGCGACGCAGGCGAACGGCTTCGGCTACAAGTTCATGCCCAAGCTGACCGGGGACGTCTCGATGGAGCCCATGACGCTGTCCATGGCCGACGGCGTGGTCAAGGGACAGTTCATCATGGGCCAGAACCCGCTGGTGGGCGCGGTCAACTCCGAACTGGTCGAGGCGGGGCTGGCCAAGCTGGAGTGGCTGGTCGTACGCGACTTCGCCATGACCGAGACGGGCGACTTCTGGAAGGCCGGTCGCCGAGTGCAGAAGGGCGAGATCAGCCCCGACCAGATCGGTACGGAGGTCTTTTTCCTTCCTGCCGCCTTGCCCGGCGAGAAGGAGGGCACCGTCACCAACACCTCGCGCATGGTGCAGTGGCACGACCACGTCTGCGAGGCCGCTGGAGACGCCCGGTCGGACCTCTGGTTCATCTACCACCTGGGCCGCCGGCTCAAGGCCATGTACGCAGGCAGCGCCGACTCCGCCGATCAGGCCATCCAGGCGCTCACCTGGGACTACCCGCTGAAGGGCGAGCGCCGCGAGCCTGACGCCGAGGCGGTGCTGAAGGAGATCAACGGCTATACCGTCGCCGACCGCAAGCAGGTCGCCAAGTTCCAGGACTTGAAGGACGACGGCTCCACCGCGTCCGGCTGCTGGATCTACACCGGCGTCTATCCGTCGGAAGACCGCAACCAGGCGCGCATGCGCGTGCCCGACGGCCCCGACGGACCCGGCAGTCATGCGGATTGGGCCTTCGCCTGGCCCGCCAACCGGCGCACCATGTACAACCGCTGCTCGGCCGATCCCGACGGCAAGCCCTGGTCGGAAGGCAAGAAGATGATCTGGTGGGACGAGGGCCAGTCCAAGTGGACCGGCCTGGACGTTCCCGACTTCATCCCCGACAAGCGACCGGACTACCGACCCGACTGGTCCAAAGATCCTCGCGGCATGGACGCCATAGGCGGCGCCGACCCGTTCATCATGGAGGCGGACGGGCGCTGCGCCATCTTCGCGCCGTCGGGGCTGAAGGACGGCCCGCTGCCGACCTTTTACGAGCCGACCGAGAGCCCCACGCACAACGCCTTCTACGGTCAGCAGTCCAACCCGACGGCCAAGGCCTATCCCCGCGTCGGCAACGAGCTGCACAAGCCGGCGGATCCTCGCTTTCCGCACATCCTGACGACCTACCGCCTCACAGAACTTCACTGCGGCGGCATCCCGACGCGGGTCATGCCGCATACGGCCGAACTGCAGCCCGAAGCCTTCGTGGAGATTTCGCCGGAATTGGCCGAGCAGATCGGCGTCGGGAACCTCGACTGGACCGTGATCTCGACCCTGCGCAACGCGATCGAGGTCAAGGCCATGGTGACGGAGCGGATGCGCCCGTTCACCGTCAACGGCTCCATCGTGCACCAGATCGGCATGCCGTACGCGTTCGGCTGGAAGGGCTACGCTCAAGGCGCGGTGGTCAATGCGTTGTTGGCCATCACCGGCGACGCCAACACCTCCATACACACCACCAAGGCGCTGACCTGCGCCATCCGCGCCGGCCGGCTCGAGGCCAGCCAGCGCTTGCGGGAGATGGCGTGAACGCCCACGCGCTCGACGCGGCTCTGGAGGCGCTTGACCGCGCCCTGGCGGCGCGCCCGCACCTGGATGGCCAAGCCTTCACCGACGCCACCCAGCCCATGTGCGCCTATCGCGACGAGCTGCGTCACATCGTGCGCGCGACGCCCGATGATCTGGCGGCGCGGCGCAGGCTCAAGGCGGCGAACCTTGCGGTCACCCTGCTGCTCGCCGGGCATTTTCCCACTGCCGAGATCCCCTGGGCCCAGATCGAGGGCCTTCGTGAGCACGTCGTCGCCATGAGGCGCGACGCCGCAGCCTGATGGCTTCGCCGCCGAACCCGCACCAAGCCCTGTGGCTGCGGAAGATGCGGGTCGAACTGCCCGCCGTCGCAGTCGCGCAGCGGTGGCCGATCCGGCTGGACCACTGCTTGGCGCGGGTGATCTTGGACGCGGTCTGCGGACGGCCCTGGCGAGAGGCGCTCGCCGCTCCGGCTTGGCGCCACCTGGACCCGGAGCGCCTGGAAGCGGCGATCGCCCTTGCCGACGACATGGTTGCAGGACGGGTGGACGTCGCGGCGTTGAACCGCGCCTCGCTTGCGGCGAGGCGTCGTCGTCCGCGAGCGTCCTTCGCGCCCGGGGCCTGATCCTCGCCGCAAGCCGGCGTCATGGCTCAACTTGTACGGCGGCGCCTGATCTGTTAGCTCCGCGGCTCGCCTGAAGGGCGCGCCTCGCGCAGGCGCGGGAGCAGCGATGACAGTCGGATACACGTCCGCCTTCAAATCGCCCGTTCCGGCCCTGACAGATCCGGCCACTTGGCTAAACTGAAACACAGCTTCGGATTGGAACTTCATGGACGCTGTCGAGGGCGCGTTCCGCGACATCATCGACGGGATCAAGCTGGCGCCGCTCTGGAGTCGGCTGGCGTGGGAACAGACGGTCGCCCGTTTTCGCCGCACCATCTTCGGCCCGTTCTGGCTGACCGCCAACCTGCTCGCCATCTCGTTCGCGCTGGCGGTGGTGTTCGGCGGATTGATGGGCACCGACTATCGCGCAAACTTCGCGCTGATCATCTCCGGCATCCTCACCTGGTCGATCATCGGCGGGGTGCTGGGCGATGCGGCGGGCGTGTTCATCTCCGCCGGGCCGCTGATGCTGACCATGCGCCTGCCTCTCACCTTTCACATCCTGCTCATGATGATGCGCAACCTGATCAACTTCCTGGCCCAGCTCCTGGCGCTTTGGGTGGTGCTGGGCGTGTTGAGGCTCGGCGCGCTGCCCACGTGGCAGCTCCTGTTCGGGCTTCCGATCGTGCTTATCAACGGCGCGATCCTCAGCATGATCGTGGCCATGCCGTCGACCCGCTTCCGCGACATCAATCAGACCGTCGGCTTCGTGGTGCAGATCCTGTTCTTCCTGACGCCGGTGTTCTGGTCGCCGGCCCAGATGCACGGCAAGCGTGGAGCCATCTTGGGCCTGAACCCGTTCGCGCACCTGCTGGAACTCGTCAGACAGCCGCTGCTCGGCAACGCGCCGGCGCTCGTGGACTGGGAATGGGGGCTGGGCATGATGATTGTGACGAGCATCGTCATGTTCGCCATGCTCTCGCTCTATCGCAAGCGCGTCGTATTCTGGCTGTGAGGGCGTAGGCAGATGAGCTGTTCCGTACGGCTGGATAACGTCACTCTGGACTATTACGTCTACAGCGTCCGCGCGCAGTCGCTGCGCAACGCCGTCTTCAACCTGGCGGTGGGCGGCAAGCTCTACAAGGACCAGGGCGACGTCACCGTGGTGCGCGCGGTCGAGAACGTCAGCTTCGACTTGAGAGAGGGCGACCGGCTGGGCCTGGTCGGCCACAACGGCTCGGGCAAGACGTCGCTGCTGAAGGTCATCGCCGGCGTCTATCACCCTATTCGCGGACGGGTGGAGGTGCAGGGCAGTCTGACCAGCATGATCGCGGCGAACGCGGGGCTCGACATTGAGGCCACGGGCCTGCAGAACATCCGAAAGATTGGCCAGATGCGGCTGATCCCCCACAAGGTGATCGACGAGCGCATCGGCCCGATCGTGGAGTTCTCGGGGCTGGGCGACTTTGTGCGCCTGCCTATGAAGACCTTTTCCGCCGGCATGATGGCGCGGCTTATGTTCGCCTGCGCCACCGAGTTCGAGGCCGACATCTTAGTGCTGGACGAGTGGATGAGCGCCGGCGACGCCGACTTCCGCCAGAAGGCCTTTGATCGCATGTCCACATTCGTGGAGAAGGCCAAGATCCTGGTTCTCGGCACCCACGATTTCGGTCTTGTGGAGCGGGTCTGCAACAAGGTGTGCATGCTCGACGCCGGCCGGGTGGCCTTCTACGGTCCGACGGAGGACTGGGTGGAGCTTGGCCGCGGCCTGCCCGTTGCACAGGCGAGCTGAACCCGTCACTCGAAAGGTCGCCCCATGAGCGAGGACAAGGACTACGCCCACATGCGCGACCCCGAGGCCCAGCGCACCCGTGCCGAGCTCTGGGCGATCGTCGCCATCGTGGTGGTGGTCATCGTGGGGGCTCTGGTCTGGCGCGTGGTGGCGCACAAGCCTGCTGGCCCGCGCGAGGGGTGGAACAAGCCCGCCGCGCCAGCCTCCGCCGCGCCCGCGGCGGCTGGCGTGCGCACCAGCCCACCACCTCCGCATCCCGTCGCGCCTTGAGGCCCGGGCTTGGCCGCGGGCGTTCAATGCCTGGTCATGGCGGCCATCGGGTCGGGGCCGCTACGGACCCGCACCTGGATGGTCATCGGCTTGGCGTGGGCGAAGCGCAGCGTGAGCGGATAGCGCTCGCCCGCCTGTAGTCCGCCCTTTAGACCGGTCAGCATCAGGTGGTAGCCGTTCGGCGCCAGGGCGACGGCGTGTCCCGGCGGGAGGGCGAGGCCGCCGGTCACCGGCTCCATGTCCATCACCCCGTGCGACATGGCCGAGCGATGGAGTCCGACCTGCGCCGCCTTGGGGCTTGACGCCGCTTCCAGCCGATCCGGCGCCGGGCCGCCGTTCACGAGCGTCAGGTAGGCGACGCCGGTGCGCAGTCCGGCCGCCGCCGGTCGGCTCCAGGCGTCGATCGCCCGGATCGGCAGGACTGCGGCCCGGGCGGCCTGATGAGCAAGGGTCAAGGCGAGGGCCGGGGCGAGCATCGAAGCGAGCGCGGCGGCGTAGCGGGGGCGGGTCATGGACCGACTTTAGCTCGGCAATGAGCGTACGCCCACATTTCTGCAACGCGTCGGGCGCCAAGCCGGTCTAGAAGGGCGCAGCGATGGAGCAGGCGCGGGGGCGCGAGTGTCGGCGATACAGGTCATCCTTCTGGCGATGCTGCAGGGCGTCACCGAGCTGTTCCCCGTCTCCAGCCTGGGCCATGCGGTCATTGCGCCTAGCCTGTTCCACTGGAAGCTGGAGCAGGACGGGCCGGGGTTCCTGCCGTTCCTGGTGGTCATGCACCTGGGTACGGCCATCGCGCTGCTGGTCTATTTCTGGCGCGATTGGCTGGCGTTCGCCCTGGCCGTGCTCGCCAACCGGGGCGCCGATCCGGCGGCCGAGCGGCGGGTGTTCTGGCGCGTGGTCGTGGCCACCATCCCCGCTGTGATCGTGGGCGCGGTGCTGGAGAAAGTGCTGCGTCGCGCATTCGCCAGCGCCGAGCTCGCCGCCGCCTTCCTGGTGATCAACGGGCTGGTGCTGTTTGTCGTGGAGCGGCTGAAGCGGCCCGGCGTGCGCCCGCTGGACCGGCTCACCTGGACCCAGGCGGTTTTTGTGGGTGTCTGCCAGTGCTTCGCGCTGATCCCCGGCATCTCGCGATCCGGCATGACGATGGCGGGCGGCTATCTGTCGGGGCTGGACCACAAGGACGCCGCGCGCTTCTCCTTCCTGACCGCCACGCCGATCATCCTCGGGGCCGTCGTGCTGGAGGCGCCCAAGCTGCACCACGCCGGCGGCCATCTTGGCGGGGTGGCCTGGGGCGCGGGGCTGATCGCCGGCGTCACCGCCTACGTCAGCGTCTGGGCGCTCATGCGCTGGTTCCGCAGCCACGAGTTCAAGGCGTTCGATCCGTTCGCCTTCTACTGTTGGGCGGCCGGGCTGATCTCGCTGACGCTCCTCGTCCTGCACATCTGAGGGCCCGCGCCATGCCTCACTTACGCCGACTTGCGCTGTCCATCGCCGTCCTGGCGGGCGTCTCGGGTTCGATGGAGCGGGCGTTCGCGGCGGGCGTGATCGCCTTTGACCAGCCTGAGCTGCAAGCGCCGGGGATGTTGCAGGTCAGCCTGCCGGGGTTGAGGCCCGATGGAACCCTCCCGACCAACTCCACCGTGGACGGGCGCAACCTGTCCCCGGCGATCGGCTGGACCGCCGGCCCCCCCTCGACGCGCAGCTACGTGCTGGTGCTTCAGGACCCGGACGCGCATTCACCGGAACCCGCAATGCACTGGCTGGTCTACGCCCTGCCGTCCACGACCGTCGGGCTGCCGCGGGGCCTGCGCAACGTGGCCGAACCGACCCATCCGCTCGGATCGGCCCAAGGCCGCAACTATCACGACAGCTTCGGCTATTCGGGGCCGCATCCACCCGTGGGCGACCCGCCGCACCACTACCATTTCCAAGTGTTCGCCTTGGATCGTCCTGTGCGCGTGCGCCCAGGCGCCGATTTCGCGCCAGTGGAGCGCGCCATGGACGGCCATGTCGTGGCGCGTGGCGAACTCGTGGCGACCTACGCCGCGCCGTCTCCCGGCGCTACGGGCAAGAGTCGCTCGGGCCAGGCGGTCCCGCAGACGCCCACTCCCTAGAACTTGAACTTGGTCTCCAGGTGCACGCGCGGACCCGAGGTGTCCTGCGGCAGGATCCGCTGCACGTCGCCTTGACGATCGCCCAGCCCGACCGAACCGCCGATCCGCATGGAAGGGGTGATGTGGAAGTAGGCGCCCGCCTGGACATCCTTCCAGCCGGCGGCGGGTTCGCTCACCGGCTGCTCCACGTCGAGCCTGAGCGTCCACTGGCCGGCGGCGTCGAGCTGCAGGCTCTTGTGCGGCGCCAGCGTCGCGCCGGGCGGCGAAAAAGCGTTGGGGTTCTGGGTGGCTAGGGTCTCGGCGCGCACGAAGCCGGCCGTTCCTATGAAGAGGAACGTCGCCAGTCCGCCTAAGATCGCCCTCGTTGCGCCCGCCATGCCCTGCAAACCGCTCCCAGCCCAGGAGCGTCACCGTTTAAGCCGCTTTTGTGTCCGCCGTTAAACGCGCCAGCGACCCGTTGGGTCAATCGGGACGAGGCGTTCGCGGCGCGCAGCGTGCGACCTGTGGCCGCCCGGTCACGCGAAGCCTGTTGGATGGCCCGGGCCGTTGCTATAGAGCGCCGCGAGACGCTGCAGGCTCCCCGCCCCGGGGGGCCCGGCGGCGCGACTTGGCCCGCTCGCTGGGCCGGCGCGGCTCGAGGCTCAGGCCGAGACGTAAACGGATAAAGACACGTAATGTCTTCAGTTGGAAAGACGGCCTCCTTTTTGGCCGCGGCGGCCATCCTGGCGGGCTGCGCTCATGGACCATCCACCACGGCGACCGGCGGGCGGCGCATTACGCCGGCCCAGACCCAGGCCACCGCCGCGCTCGGCGTCAACGCCTATCTCTGGCGCGCCACGCTGGAGACCCTCTCGTTCATCCCGCTGGTTTCGGCGGACCCTGTGGGCGGCACGGTGATCACCGAATGGTACACCAATCCCCAGGCGCCCACCGAGCGGCTGAAGGTCACCGTTTACATCCTCGACACGCGCCTTCGCGCCGACGGTCTGAATGTGACCGTCTTCAAGCAGGTCAAGGACGCCAGCGGCCAATGGGTGGACGCTCCGGTGGCGGCCCAGACCGACATCGACATCGAGAACTCCATCCTCACCAAGGCCCGCCAGCTGCGCCTGTCTAACATAGGCGGCTGATCGGAAGGGTTGACGCCGGCGAGGCGCTGAGGCTCCAACGCGCGCCATGGCCCGATACAATCCCAAGGTCGAGGAACCGCGCTGGCGCAACGCCTGGCGCGAGGCCGACACCTTCCTGACCCGCACCCCCGCCGAGGCGGGGAACAAGCCGAAATACTATGTGCTGGAGATGTTCCCGTATCCGTCGGGCAAGCTCCACATCGGCCACGCCCGCAACTACGTCATGGGCGACGTGGTGGCGCGCTACAAGCGGGCCTGCGGGTTCAACGTCCTGCATCCCATGGGCTGGGACGCCTTCGGCATGCCGGCCGAAAACGCCGCCATCCAGGGCGGCGCGCACCCCAAGACCTGGACCTACGCCAACATCGCCGCCATGCGCAGCCAGCTCGAGCAGTTCGGCCTGTCCATCGACTGGTCGCGCGAGTTCGCCACCTGCGACGTGGCCTATTACGGCCAGCAGCAGCGCTGGTTCGCCGAACTGTACCGGCGCGGTCTCGTCTATCGCAAGGAGGCCACCGTCAACTGGGACCCGGTGGACAACACTGTGCTGGCCAACGAGCAGGTGATCGACGGCCGCGGCTGGCGTTCCGGCGCCTTGGTCGAGAAGAGGAAGCTCACCCAGTGGTTCCTCAAGATCACCCAGTACGCCGACGACCTGATCGACGGGCTGGAGACGCTGGACCGCTGGCCCGAAAAGGTGCGGCTGATGCAAGAGAACTGGATCGGCCGCAGCCAGGGCCTGCGTTTCACGTTCGCCTTCGTCGGCGGCCAGCCGAACGGCTTTGACGGAATCGAGGTCTACACCACCCGGCCCGACACCCTGTTCGGCGCCAGCTTCGTGGGCATCGCCGCCGATCACCCTCTGGCCGAGGCCCTGAGCCGGGATCGGCCGGAGATCGCCGCCTTCGCCGAGGCGTGCCGCAGGGGCGCCGCGACCGAGGCCGAGATCGAGACGGCGGAGAAGAAGGGCCTGTTCACCGGGCTGGAGGTCGTCCATCCGTTCGACCCCACAATCCGCCTGCCGGTGGTGATCGCCAACTTCATCCTGATGGACTACGGCACGGGCGCGATCTTCGGCTGTCCGGCGCACGACCAGCGCGACCTGGACTTCGCCCGCAAGTACGATCTGCCGGTGTGGCCCGTGGTGCTGCCGCCTGACGCCACCACGGCCGACTTCCAGGTGGGGACGCAGGCCTATACGGGGCCCGGCCGCATCTACAACTCCCGCTTCCTGGACGGGCTGTCGATCGAGGCGGCCAAGGCGGAGGCGATCGCGCGTATCGAGGCGGCGGGCGCGGGGCAGGGCTCCACCGTCTACCGGCTGCGCGACTGGGGCGTGTCGCGTCAGCGCTATTGGGGCTGCCCCATCCCGATCGTGCACTGCGCCGCTTGCGGGCCGGTGGCCGTGCCAGACGACCAACTGCCCGTGGTGCTGCCCGACGACGTCCGCTTCGACAGGCCGGGCAATCCGCTCGCCCACCATCCCACCTGGAAGCACACGGCCTGCCCCTGCTGCGGCGGCGAGGCCGAGCGGGAGACCGACACGCTGGACACCTTCATGGACTCCAGCTGGTACTTCGCCCGCTTCACCGATCCTGCGTCGGCCACGCCCATCGACCGCACGGCTGCGGACTACTGGCTGGCGGTGGACCAGTACATCGGCGGCGTGGAGCACGCCGTGCTGCACCTGCTCTACGCCCGCTTCGTCACCCGAGCCCTGAAGGACGAGGGCATGCTGGGGGTGGCCGAGCCGTTCGCGGGCCTGTTCACCCAGGGCATGGTCACCCACGAGACGTTCAAGTCAGAGGACGGGCGCTGGCTGTCTCCGTCAGAGGTGGACTATCGCACCAACGGTCCGGTCCACGGTTTCGTGGAGATCGCGACCGACGTGCCGGTGAAGGTCGGCGGCGTGGAGAAGATGTCCAAGTCCAAGAAGAACGTCGTCGCGCCGGAGGACATCTTCGAGCAGTACGGCGTGGACGCCGCGCGCCTGTTCGTCCTGTCCGACAGCCCGCCCGAGCGTGACGTGCAGTGGACCACCTCCGGCGTCGAAGGCGCCTGGCGCTTCGTCAACCGGGTTTGGGCGGAGGTCGACGGCGGCGCGGACGGCGGCGGCGTCCACGACGACGCCCTGACCCGCGCGACCCACAAGCTCATCAAGGCGACGACCGAGGGGGTGGATCATTTCCGCTTCAACTCTGCGGTGGCGCAGTTCTACGCCTTCCTGAACACGCTCAAGGCGCACGCCGGCGCCGACCGGCGCGAGGCCCTGCGCACCTTCGCTCTCCTGATCGCGCCCTTCGTCCCGCACCTGGCGGAGGCCTGCTGGAAGCGGCTGGGCGGGGAAGGGATGGCGGTGGACCAGCCCTGGCCGGCGTTCCATCCCGCGCTCGCCACCGACGAGGAACTGACCCTGCCCGTGCAGGTGAACGGCAAGCGCCGCGCCGAAATCCGCGCGCCCGCCGGCGCAGACCAGGACCTGGTCCGCCGCATCGCGCTGGACGACGCCGACGTGGCGCGCCACCTTGAGGGCTTGAGCGTGCGCAAGGTGATCGTGGTGCAGGATCGTATCGTCAACATCGTGGTGGGATGATGAGCGGGATGCGGGCGAGACCCTGGGCCTTTGCGGCCACGCTGCTTGCCGCGCCGCTCGCCGGCTGCGGCTTCACGCCGCTCTACGCGACGCCGGCGGTGTCCCCGGCGCTTTCGTCCATCGAGGCGGTGCTGCCGGGCACCTCACGCACGGGCTTCCTGCTGAAGGAACAGCTCGGCAAGGAGCTGGCCCGCGACGAGGACGAGCCCGCCCATTACCGCCTGGCGTTGACCCTGAATGAGTTTCGCGTGCCCCGTGGCGTGCGGGTGAACAACGTGGCCAACCGTTACGAGATCGACGTCACCGCCAGATACACCCTGACCGACGCGGCGACCGCCAAGGTGCTCTACACCGGCACCTCCTCCGCCGAAGTGTCCTACGACTCCGCCGACCCGCCCTATGCGGGCGTGGTCGCCAACCAGGACGGGGAGGAGCGCGCCGCCAACCAGGTGGCCATCCTGATCCGCCTCGCGCTGGCGCGTTATTTCGAGCGGCAGGCGACGCCCGGCGTCTGAGGACTTGCGGCGGTGATCCTGGCCAAGCGCGCCGAGGCCGACCGCTTCCTCGCCTGCCCCACCCCCGGCGTGCGGGTGGTGCTGATCTGGGGGCGCGACCGCGGCGGGGTGCGCGAGCGCGCCGACGGTTTGGCCGCCAAGGTTTGCGACAACCCGCAGGATCCCTTCGACGCGGCCCTGCTGACCGAGGCCGACGTGAACGCCGACGGCGCGCGCCTGGCCGACGAGCTGTCGGCCATGTCCATGCTTGGCGGCCGCCGGTTAGTGCGGCTGCGCCTGGCGGGGGAGACGCCGGCGGTGGACCGCGCGGCGGCGGAGGCCGCACGCGTGCACGCCGAGGGCGGCTACAATCCCGACGCCACCTTCCTGCTGGAGGCCGGCGCCCTGGAGCGCAGCTCGGCCCTGCGCAAGGCGGTGGAGGGGCTGAAGGCCGGCGGCGTCGCCATTCCCGTCTACGAGGACGAGGTCGGCGACGTGACGCGGCTGGTGCGCGAGCAGCTCGCCGCCGACCGTGTCGGCCTCACGCCCGAGGCGCTGGACCTGTTCGTCAACCGCCTGCCCAAGGAGCGCGGCGTGGCGCGCCAGGAGATCGAGCGGCTGGCGCTCTACCTCGGCCCGGGCTCCGGCCGCACCGCCTCGCCCGCCGACCTGGTCGACCATCTGGGCGTGGAGCCCGAGGCCTCCCTGTTCGAGGCGGCGGCGGACGCCTTCAGCGCTCGCGCCGCCCAGGCCCAGGC